>JBBRUA010000001.1:0-37733 GCA_038248245.1 Pyrinomonadales bacterium
CATACATACATTTTAAACCACCTATCCCATTTTTGCGCCAAAAAAGAGGCCGCCTTTTTAGACAGCCTCTTTTTTTGAAATGTGCGGCGGTCTAATTCTTGCTTTCCCCTTTTTTCGAAAGTGTCCCGAAGAAATGTCGGATTTTCATTTCGCCGCATCGACCCTCTCGATCGCGCCACCGGAATCTTCCCAGGCGTGCCAGCCGCCGGTCATCGACCAGACGTTGGTGTAACCCATTTTCTGCAAATTGTCCGCCGCGAGTGCGGAGCGAAATCCGCCGCCGCAGTACAGGATCAGCTCGGTATCTTTGTCGGGAAATGTCTGCACGATATCGCGCTCGATGATGCCACGGCCCATGTGCTTTGCTCCGGCGGCGTGCCCGGCGGCGAATTCATTGTCCTCGCGAACATCGATCAGCACAGCTCCGGCGTCCGTTCTCTCGATCGCCTTGGAGACCGACACTTCGTTCACACGCGACGTGGCGTCGGCCGTTAGTTTTAAGAATTCGTTTGAATGTTCCATGGTTTCTTCTATTTTTAGCAGAAAAATTAACCGTCCGCGATGCCTGAAGCGGGAAACTACAATTTTGGGAACGGACCGATACGGCAATTTCACGGCGTTTTTGTTTGTTCCGCCGCAACTCGTTATAATTATCGTTTGGATTAGATTAGATAAGAGGATAAAACTTGTGGCAGAACAATTTGACTTAACAATTATCGGTTCAGGACCCGGCGGATATGTCGCGGCGGTGCGTGCCGGACAGCTCGGTTTGAAAGTGGCGATCATCGAAAAGGAAAAAGATGCACGTCTCGGCGGCACCTGCGGCCTGCGGGGTTGCATCCCGACCAAGGCGTTGCTTAACGCAGCTCATTTGTATGAGAAAGCCGGACATTTTGAGAATTTTGGCCTGAAGGTTACAGGACTCGACTTCGACTGGACAGGAGTTCAAAAATACAAATCCGACGTCGTCGCCAAAAACTCAGCCGGCGTGACCTACCTGATGAAAAAGAACAAAGCTACTATCTTCAACGGCTTTGGCAAGATCGTCGGGAAAGGTAAGGTCGAGGTCGCCCTCGCGGACGGTAAGACAGAGACGATCGAATCGAAGAACATCATCATTGCCACCGGTTCCGTCGTTCGTCCGATCCCTGGATTCGAAACAGACGGCAAGCAGGTCGTCAATTCCGATCACATCCTTGAGCTGACGAAGATGCCGAAATCATTGATCGTCATGGGCGCTGGTGCCGTCGGCGTGGAATTCGCGAGCGTTTATCACCGCTTCGGTTGCGATACCACGGTCGTTGAACTGATGGACCGCATCGTTCCGATCGAGGACGCCGACGTTTCGAAGGAACTCGCCCGATCATTCAAAAAATCCGGCATCAAATGCGAGACGGGAATCAAGCTGGATAATCTGACGAAAGACAAAAAAGGCGTCAAGGTTTCCGGCAAGAATGCGAAGGGCGATGACGTAGCGTTCGAAGCAGAAATGCTGCTCGTTGCCGTTGGCCGCATGCCGATGATCGAAGGCCTCGGCCTCGAAAACACCAAGGTCGTTGTCAATCCGCGCGGCACGATCAAGGTCAACGAATACTGCGAGACCGACGAACCCAACGTTTTCGCTATCGGCGACGTGATCGACACCGCATGGCTCGCTCACCTCGCTTCGAAAGAAGGCATTCTGGTTGTTGAAAAGATCGCGGGTAAAAAAGTCGAGCCGATCAAGCAAAACCTCGTCCCGAATTGCACCTACTGTGACCCGGAGGTTGCGAGTGTCGGCCTCACCGAGGCAAAGGCCAAAGAGGCCGGTTATGACGTAAAGGTCGGTAAATTCCCGTTCTCAGCCTCCGGCAAGGCACGAATTCTCGGCGAGACTGATGGTTTCGTCAAGATCGTCAGTGAAACGAAATACGACGAGATCCTTGGCGTTCACATGATCGGCCCACACGCCACGGAACTCCTCGCCGAAGCCTGCGTCGCCATGGCGCTCGAATCCACCGCCGACGAACTAGGCCGCATCATCCACGCCCACCCAACAGTCTCCGAAGCCGTAATGGAAGCGGCGGAAGGTGTGCATGATCTGACCATTCATTTGTAGGTCTTGTAGCTAATGAGTCAATGGCCGGTAGTCAGTGAAACTCTGACCGCCGGTCATTTTTATTCTGAATTGGACCGAAACTTATTTAATTAACCGGGCAGTTTTGGCCGTAAAGCTCAGGTATAATAACGTCTATTGTGGAGGGCAGGGGAATGAGTGAGGACGAATACGATCCGAGGGCGAGGACGCGGGAATTGGCGGCGGAGTTTGGGACACGCGGTGATGCGACGGGTTGGTTTGAGGCTCTTTATAAAGAGTCGGCGGGCAACAACGAACTCATCCCGTGGGCAGACCTCGAACCTAATGCGTACTTTAGCAAATGGGCTAATTCGACCGAACTTAGAGGAAACGGCCGAACGGCTTTGGTCGTCGGGTGTGGCCTTGGCGACGATGCGAAATATTTGCACGACCTTGGGTTCAAGGTTACGGCTTTCGATATCTCACCGACAGCGATCGAATGGGCGAAACGGCTTTGCGGTGAAGCCGACATTCATTTCGAAACTGTCGATCTATTTAAGTCTCCAAAAGAATGGCTCGGTGCGTTCGACTTTGTACTCGAGATCTACACGATCCAGCCTCTACCGCTTGAGATGAGGCCGAATGTCGTTGATGCAATCGCCGCTTTCGTTGCTAAAGATGGGAAGTTGCTCGTGGTAACGCGTGGGCGCGAAGACGATGCCGAGCCGGACATTCTGCCTTGGCCGATGTCCCGGCGTGATCTATCCCGATTTGAGGCAAACGGCCTGACACAAACCGATTTTGTAATTCTGCCGTCTGTCGACGAAGGCGAGCCTCCGCGCTTTGTCGTCGAATACAAACGCTGACTCTCTTACCAATCGTTAATCGGGAAGAGCAGTAAAGACAAGATCTGTGATTTCGTCGCTAACAGAAATAATCTGCGGCTCATTGCCGAATTGATCGCGTTTGCTATTTATCCTGATTACATGAGTTTGCCTCGATTGTTGTCAGAACCCTGATCGCTAAACCGTCAACCGAAGTGAAAGTTTTTTATCGGAAACTGCGCCGATCCGCCGATTCTAGTATTCAGGGCCAAGGCTAAAAGGCCTTGAACAAAGCTATATTTAAGATTTTTCGATACAAAATTCCGGCAGAAAAAATCTGATCCGATTTGGTTGGTTCGTTTCCTTTCGGCAGACCGAAAAGTAACTGCGGTTTTCTGATTTTTTAAAAACCCCTGCGCTTACTGCTTTTTTTCAGGGACTTTCAAATTAACGGTCGTATTTTCCGTTATCGAACCGGGATTTAGGGGAATTATATCTGCCGGAACTTCAAGCAATTTCGGCTCCTCGCTTGTAATTTGATTTACTTGCTTCGGATCAAACCGAATTTGTTCTTTCAAAGCATTAAGGGCGCGACCTGAGCGGACCGTACCAAGAACAATCAACGGCAAACCGAATGTCAAACCGGGAATAAATACGGCTAACATTGCGGCGTTAAATGTGCCATTAACAAGAGCCGGCAAAATTATTATAAAAAAACTGAGAAGAGTGAACAGACTCAACAGAATCGAACCGACTTTGAGCGGTTTGCGACTCGTTTCAGCTTTGGCGATTGACTCTTGAATATTATTTCCTTGAAGTGAGGCTTGAATAAAAGTCAGAGAAAATCCGCACTGACGACAATAAATCGTGTCGGGCGAATTCTGCCTGCTGCATTTTGGACAAAACATAAAAACGCTCCCGTTGGTAATCATACTTTTTAGTGCTTGATGTGCAATAAAAAAGAGGGCAAAATTCAATTTACAAAATGTTTAAAAACTATCAACGGCAATAAAATCCACATCGTCTCGGGCGTCGTTGAGCGAAACGACTTGGGTCGGAATGCTAAAAACAAAGCGTTTCGCCGTCGCTGTTAAAATATAAGTCGCGCCGACCTCAACATCCTCAAAACGATAGTAGCCGAACGAGCCCGAGATCACGGTCCGCGTCGTGCCGTCCGGAATCATCAGCGTAACGCGGGCGTTTGTGATGCCGCGGCCGTCCGCCAATGTGATACGCCCGCCCAAATTAACCAAAGCCGCTGACGGAGCGAGTGGTGCGTCGGCGTTCCAGAAGCCCGGCTGAAACCGGAACGGCGAAGTTTGCTCCACCGCCCCGGCGGCATTTTGCCCGATCGTCCCTTCGACCTTATAGATCCCGTTCGTGCTCGCGTTCGCCCCGCTCGCCCCACCGTTCGCCGTGACGGATTTCTCGATTCTGTAATTGCCGCCCACCGCGATCTGCGCGTGAGCACAACACGTCGCAGTGGCAAAAATGGCTAATACTAAAATTAAATGGTTCATCGTATTCCTCTTCGGAGACCTTCGTCTGCGAATTTTAGACGGCAGATAATACTTCAAAAATCGCTTATTTATGTTTTTACCGCGGAGCGTCCCAGATGGCCGATATTTTGGAATCCGGCATGGTCATTTTCCAGTCCCCGTCCTCTTTGACAAAACCCATCAATTTCCACTTGCCGTCTTGGTCAAGGTATTCGAGTGCCGCCATATCCCCCACGATTCTTTCGCCACGCGATTCGGCTGTGGCGGCCTGCGGCTGCTCGACGAGTTCCTTTAATTGGTCATCCAAGCTTTTACTCTCAGATTTCCCCATCTCAACTAAAAAATCAAGCATTTTCTTGGACAATACCTTCTTCAAGCCGTTAGCATCTTTTCCCTTACGGAGGGCGAAAGCCGTTTTGTAGGCATCGGTCGGCGAAGCCAGAGAATTGTCATTTGATTTATCAATGTCCATTTTGGTCTGTTTGTTAGTTTCCTCT
This sequence comes from Pyrinomonadales bacterium, assembly GCA_038248245.1. GTDB lineage: Bacteria > Acidobacteriota > Blastocatellia > Pyrinomonadales > Pyrinomonadaceae > OLB17. The sequence continues at coordinate 4,877 of JBBRUA010000001.1, forward strand.
GTAACGTCCGCCTTTTTTTCTGCTTTGTTCGCTAACGGCACGGACGGCTGATTTGCAGGGATGATCTTCGATTCGGTTTTTGTCTGACAAGCTGTCATCGCCCCAAGCGCGAACAAAAATGCCGCCGTGATGATCAATCTACCGTCAATTTTTAATCTATTAATTCTTTTCATTTTATTTTCTCCATCGCTCATAAAAGTCGAGCATTTATTTTGTCCCTTTGGCGAAACTGTGGAAGCGCGTGTTTCCGGTTTCGCCATATTCAATCCGCGATAGCTTGAATCGGTTCAATTTTCTTCCAATTGTCGCAATCGTCCAACTTTTCCAACACATCAAGATTCCGCACAAACATCTCAAGATATCCGCAGCTTTGGCATACATAGGAACTCATTTGAGAACTGTGAATGTCGGGGATCCACTTATTTTCCTTGTAAATAGCCAAAAATGGATAACCGCTATCGGTTTTTAGGCCGCTTTTTGGATATTTATCGTCTGAATAGTAAACAGTTTTGGCACTACATTTATTACACGAACCATTTTTCAATTTAATTTCTCCTCTCGAAAGTCATCACGAAAGCTGAACATTGTACTGTTCGCGCTAGCCGAAACGCCCGGCTAACTCCATTGGCCGAAACCTAATCTTCGAGATCCGACACTTTTTCGACACGCATCACGCGAATCTGATATTTTCCGCTGCCCATGTTGTTGATGTCCCGCGTACCGTAGAATCTGCCGATGACCGTTACGTCTATTCGCTCGCCCGATTTGACGGCGTGGTATTGCTTCGCCTCGTCTGAATCGTCTTTGCGGGAGTAATCCGCGTCCCATTGAATCCATGTTTCCGCAGGGATATCTTTTCCGGCAGTTGGCGGCTCATTTTTGACGCAGTGTTCGTCGTAGAAAAACATTCGCTCGAAACCGTTAAAATAAACTCCGCGTACGCGAACGATCTTCCGGTCGTAATCGGCGGCGTTTTTTATTAGCTCGCAGTACGTTACGGTCGGAATCTTCGACACATCAAAAGTCGGCAGTTCAGCTTTCGGGCTGACATCCTTCGGTGTCGACGCAACGGTTCGTCGCTGATCCGTTGAATTGTCGTTTGAAAATTTCATTCGATTTATTTCGGGTGCTTTTGTTCCGCAAGCCGTCGATGCGAGAGTCAGGAAGACGGCCACAATCATAATTTGAAAAGTAGTTATATATCTGGTCATAATTTTAAGAACAGCGTTATCTTTGATTTATTTCGACAAAAACGCTGCAAATCCTGCGGCAAGAAAGCCCAATGCCAGAATCGTCATAGTTATCATCAACGGCTTGCTTCGTTTGCCGAAAACGATCTGCCAGATTCCGGCGGCGGTCGCGTTCAGGCTGATCAAAATTAACAATGCGAAGATAAAGACGATAAAAGTCGTTTGTCCCGGACTGCCGTGGTATGCGGATTTACCGTTTTGCGTGGTGTTCAGCATCCACACGGCGAGCCAGCCAATGAAAGCTAGTAGCGCGATGCCCACGACGACGAGAAAAATGCCGATCGCCCGGATATGTCCGACCGACTGCAAAGTTTCTCCGCACACCGGACAGATCACTTCCGATGTTTCGCGGACGTCTTGGCATTTCGCACAAGTCCGGCGAACTATTTTCGCGGACGAATCAGTCAAAGTTTGAGTTGGATTATTCATAATTTTGAGTCTCGGAATTCACCGCTCGATGGCGAAACAGATAAATTTTACTTCTGACAAACGGTGGCGGTCGAATTTGTCGCGCAGACGAGCTTTCGCAGGTTTTCGATTAAAAATTGCTGCTGCTGTAATTGTTTTTGCTGTGCTTCGATGCTCTTTTTTTGATCGTTGATTTCTTTGAGCATCGTTGTGATGTCGCCTTGTGCAAAATTTCCAGCCGTGCAGATCGAGATTTCGTTTGAAGCGTTTCGGCAGAGCGAGGTCGAGCCGGGCGAGCCTAGCGTCGCCGCTGTAATTTTTCCGTTGACGGAAAACGAGCCGGGAATTTTTGTCGTCTCCTGTGAAGTGCCGAGAACGATTGTGTTGTTGGTTGTAACAACGGCATCCGCGCCGATGGCGGTCGAATGACTGACACTTACCGCATTGGTTCCGGCGACACTGTTTTCGCCGATAGTTGTATTTGAGGTTCCATAAGATTGGGACAAATAGCCGATGTTGGTGTTAAAATCTTGCGTCCCGAAGGCGAACGCGCCGACGGCGGTATTTTGGCTGCCGGTTCCGCCCGTATTAAAACCGATTAAAGTGTTCTGCGATTGAGTCGTAATCTGAAATCCGCTGCTGCTGCCGATAAAAGTATTTCTGATGCCGGTCGTGTTGGCAAGGCCGCTCGAAGAGCCGAAAAATGCGTTGTAGCTGCCCGTGCCGTTGACGACTCCCGCCGAACTGCCGAAAAATGAATTGTTACTGCCGCTGCTGTTGACGATTCCCGACGAGCTGCCGAAAAACGAATTCTTGTCGCCCGAGAAATTGACTTTTCCGGCTTCATAACCGAAAAACGAGTTGTCACTGACATTTTGCATCGTTTGTCCGGCTTGAAAACCGAGAATCGAGTTACGCAAACCGGTGTTGCTCAAATATCCGGCGCGATAACCGAAAAAAGAATTGCCGTCAACATTATTGTTGTATCCTGCGCCGCTGCCGAAAAATGAATTGAACGAGCCAACCAGATTAACGTAGCCCGCGCCTCTGCCAACAAATGAATTATCGTCGCCGCTCGTGTTTTGCCTTCCCGCCGCGCTGCCGATAAAACTGTTCCCCTGACTCGTATTGTTAGAAGATTCTCCGGCTTTGTAACCGAAAAACGCGCTGTCCGCGCCGAGCAGTGCGAAATTGGTTGATTGTCCGGCGACCACGTTCGTCACATTCGGCGTACCGAAAACCGACGTGTTGGCAATTCTGAAATTCGTCGTGCTGTTGACGATGTTTGCCGACAAAGTTCCGCCCAAAGTTCCGCCGCCGCTGATGTTAAAGTCGGAGGACGGTTGCAAAACGGTTGAATTTTGAATAAAATTGCCGCCGCCGCTCGTGCAGGTAGATATTTGATTAACCGCGTTGCGGCACAGTGAAATCGAGCCAGCCGCACCCAAAGCTCCTATTTGCAGGAGATTCGGAGCGACGACCGTATCCAATGTTCTGCCTAAAACAACCGTGTTGCTGTTCGACGCAATCGCGCCCGAACCGAGAGCGGTAGCAAAACTGAGACTGTTCGACGCGACGTTCGCATTGTGACCGAGCATCGTATTGAAGCTGCCCGTTGTGTTGCTGACTCCGGCTTGATAGCCGAAAAATGAATTGCTGTCCGATAGATTGTTTGCTCCCGAACCGTAGCCGAAAAATGCGTTATTATTGCCGGAAAGATTGAACCTTCCCGCATCAAGTCCGAAAAACGAATTATTTGTTCCGCCGATATTGGCAAAACCGCTCGAACGCCCGAAGAAAGAATTGTTGTTTGCCTGGTTGTTTCGGCCGGAATCAGTTCCGACAAACGCGTTATTGAAGCCATTGGTATTGGCATTTCCCGAAAAATTCCCAATAAATGTGTTTGAATTTCCGCCTGTATTTGCGGTTCCGGCACTCACACCCGCGAAAAGATTTAACGAACCTTGAACACTTAAAACACGATTGCCGGCAATGTTAAATTGCGTTGCCGAATTAAAAAGATTCGCCGAACCGTTGCCGGAGATGTTGAAATCGGTCGACGCTTGCGGCGTTGTATTTTGATTTTGGACATACTTTGCACTTCCCGCAGTCGGATTTCGGTCGTCGGTAAGTCTCGCGTCGGTTTGCTGCACATAATCGCTTGCCGGCAAGCCGCCGAGATTATTTGAATCGTTTGCAATCACCGCATTTCTCGAATTAAAACTCTGAATCGCGAACGGTGCCGATGTAACTTGCTGACGCGGTGCGAGCGTTGTGAACGCTACCGCACTGCCGACCGGTCTGACGCTGATCTCCAAATATCGATCTTCGCCGCGAAACGTCGCCGCTCCGAAATCAAGCTGGACGTTGAAAATTCCGTTCACAACCTGAACAGCCGAAAGTTGAGCAGTCGGGCCGAATTGAATGCCGGCCGCCGCCGTGTCAAACGCCTTGAACTGCATTTCGTATGTTCCGTTGGTTGGCGACACAACGGTCGAGTCATTGAATCGTCCCTGATAAGTGAACTGCGTGGTTTGGGCAAACGCCGTCGCCGCACAGATAAAGACGATTACAAGGATGAACGTAATTTTTATTTTATTTCGTAACTTATACATAATTTTGCCGTGTACTAAAAAATGAATTTCAGACAAAACAACATTTTTGTTTCGTCACTCTTTTATGGAATTAAAACGTGCGGTTTGCCGTAACGGGAATATCGCCACTTTGGCCGAATTGTTTGATCTGTGCCTCACCGTCTGAACTTCGCAATACATACCAAAATCCAGTTGACGGGCGGAAAACAGCAAAGTCGAATTTGCCGTCACCGTCGTAATCGCCCGTTGTAGGAATATCTTCAGTGATTCCCCACTGGATTACTTTAGTTTGTCCGTTCGAGCTTTGCAGAACCCACCACGTGCCTGTTGACGGGCGATAAATAGCGACATCGAGAATGCCGTCGCCGTCGTAATCCGCCGGAACGGGTTTGTCGCCCTGCTGACCGAATTTAACCGCGTTGAATGTGTCACTAGCCCTATTGTTGGATATGCGCTTGATGAAATACCAAACCCCATTTGACGGTCGAAAAATAGCGACGTCCGCATTACTGTCGGGACTATAATGACCGGGAGCGGGAATATCGCCTGCTTGTCCGAATCTGTAATAATCGTAAAGATCTTCGGAATAGCGGATATACCAGATACCGTCTGACGGGCGGAAAGTAGCAATTTCAGTATTTTCTCCGCCGCCGAAATTTGCCGGAACTGGAATGTCGGATGATGTCCCCCAGTTTGTATATCTTTCGAAACAACAGGTTTGTTGATACCAGATTCCGGTTGACGGGCGAAAGACCGCAAGATCATTAACTCCGCTTCCCTGAGTGGCAGAGACGAGCGGAATGTCGCCACTAGTTCCCCAAAAATTCTTTCTTAAAATGCCGCTTGATGTTTCGATGTAATTCCAACTACCGTCGGACGGGCGAAAATATGCAAGATCCGTCATTCCGTCCGAGTCATAATCCGCACCCTGAAAATTAAAAGAAGGCTGAATATCGAGCAAAAATGTACCTTCGGCGGCGCTTTGACCACTATCCGAAAAACCGTCAATGGCGATGTAGTAAGTCGTGCCTTGGGTTACAGCAGTTCTGGCAAAACTTCGCAGATTTTCTGTCCCAATGTCGTTGTTGAATGTTACGGATTGGAGATTGGACTGTGCGTTAAGCGTATAAAAATGAAGCAACGTATTTATGTTTCCCGCGCTTCGATTGGTCGTAAATGACATCACACGCGACATCGGCGCAGTCCATTTGAACCAGACGCTCTTGCCGCCCGGATTCTGTGCGTGATTTAATTCTCCCGCTTCTTTAGTCGCGCCCACATTCGAACGCGTGACGTGAACCTGTATGCCGTTTACTACTTCAGCGTTAGCAAGATTGTCGTTTGGCGGCTGAGCAGCACTTGTGTCGCTAAGATTGCCTTGATACGTAAGGGTCGTGGTTTGTGCCGAGACCGATATTGCAAGTATCAGACCTATAAATGAAATGAATAGAATCTTTTTTGTATTAGATAATTTAAACATGAACTGTCTCCCAAATTTATTAGTGTTAAATCTTATTTTCCTTCGAATTCAAACAAACCGGCGATGCGCCATCCGAACCAAGAAGGTGCGTTTTGCTTGTTTTTGAGGATGGCGTCAACAACGCTGCTGTGACCGGTTGAAACTCTGCGATCACTGCCTTGCACCGTTCGCAATATAAGACGGGTTGGCTTTTGCGTGAACGAAGAATCGTGACTTCGTGCGTTTCAATTTGAATTTCGATTCGTCGTGTTTTTTCTGACATAATAAGTAACGTTTTGACCGTCGATTGTTTTCTTTTCTCGGGCGACGGTTATTCCCTCGAATGCCGAGCAGTATGGAATCCGACGATATTAAAAGTCCTAAAATTGGTGGTTAAAGAATCTAAAATAATCCGAAACGCGATGAGAGAGCCATTGACAGACAACTTTCGGTTTGCAGAATTCGAACTGGACCCGGCGAAACGCCTGCTTTTCAAGAGCGGCGAGACCGTTCCCTTAAATTCGAAAACATTTGATCTGCTTGAAACTTTGATCGAGAGTCGCGGCCGGGTTCTAAGTCGCGAGGAACTGCTGACGAAGATCTGGCCCGATCAATTTGTCGAGGAAAGTAATTTAACGGTTCATGTCTCGACGTTGAGGAAAACGTTAGGTGAGGCACTCGGAGAAAATAAATTCATCGTTACCGTTCCCGGCAAGGGCTATAAGTTTGTCGGCGAACCGAGTGTGGACGAAGCTGAATTTACGATCGAGAAGCATAGTTATTCTCGAATGATTGTCTCCGACGAAATTACCGAGAGCGAGCCTGAACCGGCCCGACTCTTACCGCCAAAGGAGCGACCGATTCAAGTGATGCTTTTGGCTGGCATATTCCTCGCTTTATTAGTGGGAGGTTTTCTGTTTTATCGGAAGCTATTGCGACCCGAGATCTAGCCGTTTTCTCAAATTCAAGTTCGGCAATTAACGAACAATGGAAAGGTCGAGATCGCGGCAATGTCGCCCGATGGCAAAGTATTTGCTTTTGTGACTAACGATTTAGGGACGAAGAGTCTTTGGCTCGGGCATATCGATGGCGGCAGCGATGTACTACTTCGCCCGCCAAGCGAATCATCGTTTGGTAATGTCGACTTTTCGCCCGACAGCACCAAGATCTATTATTCAATTTTAGACGACGCCAATCCGAAATGGACGATCTATCGCCTGCCGACATTTGGCGGTGTGGCGGAAAAGATTCGCGAAGATATTGGCGGCTTTTCACTCGCACCCGACGGTGACCAGCTTGCCTACTTTAGACGGGACAAAAGCGAAAAAAATACGGAACTGATCCTCAGCGATCTGACGGGGACGACAGAAAGAGTTTTGGCCACGCTACCGGGAACAGTCACCTTTGGATACAACGCACTCTCATTTTCACCGGATGGCAAAACGGTCGCATTCGGCGGTGCATATTCCGAAAGCGATACCTCGGCGGTCGTTTATATTGCGAATATCGGGACTGGCGAGGTTAGGGTGTTGACCAATAAGCATTTCAGCAACATTAGCCTTAGCTCCTGGCTACCTGATGGCAGCGGACTTATCATTACGGCATTCGAAAAAGAAAGTCGTGCGGCAGTGCCTCAGTATCATGTCTGGTACGTCGGATTATCCAACGGTGAGGCCAGAATGATCACGTCCGACCTGAGCAGCTACAGTGATGCATTGGGAGTTTCTGGCAATAATATATTGAGCATTGAGTATCGGCAGTTAAATAACGTGTGGGTTGCGCCGTCGGATAATATCGGAGCCGCAAAGCAGATCACGAATGGATCTTTTGGCAAGTATGACGGATACTGGGGATTAGATTGGCTGCCGGATGGCCGTATTGTTTTTGATTCCTCCGATCAGAAGAGCCAGGCGATCTCAATAATGGACGCCGACGGCGCCAATCGGCGCCAGCTAACCGCGCCAGGAAATGTTGACAGCGCTTTGGCAGCCTCCCCGGACGGTCGATATATCATTTTCCACTCGACACGGAGTGGCGGATCGGACATTTGGCGGATCGATGCCGACGGATCAAACGCAAAACAATTAACATTTACGCAAAAAAGCTACCAACCATTTGTCTCGGCCGATAGCAGGTATATTTATTACAAATCCTGGCAAGACGGCGTCGGCGAAATGCGCCGCGTCCCGATCGACGGCGGCGAATCGACAGCCTTGACCGACAAAGAAACGTCGTGGACCGCCGCCTCGCCTGACGGCCGATTTATCGCAGCATCATACCGCACGGACAAAAGGCGGCTCGCGATCTTTGGGCTTGACGGCGGTGCTCCAATAAAGCAATTTGACCTGCCGAAAACTGGCACGTTGCAGGGCGGCGCCCGCTGGACAACGGATAACGCCGCAGTTGTTTATGGCGACGCGGCATATGGCTATTGGCAGCAATCGATCAACGGCGGAAAACCGCGACGGGTCGAAAATCTGCCAAAAGAAAAACTGTATAATTTTGCCTGGTCGCACGACGGAAAACAGTTTGCATTTGTCCGCGGCATTGAGTTGCGAGACGTCGTATTGATCACCAACCAAAAGTAGAATTGCGCGGGCAATGAAAATCTAAACTTCGAGGAATTCTATCAAAGATGTCTTTCGCGACAGAGACACTATTTCATCTCCGAAGACGATTCGCTGCTGCTTGTTAAGGAATTCGGTCGCACCTCCGCTCGAATTAACTGAACATAGCGCTTCGCTCAGAGAACTTCTCCTTAAGGCTTCCGCAAACCACCTCGCATAATTCGAACACAGATTCGTCTGCGATCTTGTAATAGACGGTATTTCCCTCTTGCCGCTTTGACACAAGTCCCGCGTCCTGGAGCATTTTCAAGTGTTTGCTTACGTTTGGTTGGGTCGAGCCGACCGATAAGGTAATGTTTGTGACACTCGCTTCGCCTTCTTCGAGGGTCTGAAGTATCAGCAGACGAAGCGGTTCGGCCAGGATTTTAAACCTCGCAGCTACCAGTCCGATCGCCTCCGGCGACATATCTTTGTGTTTCTTATTACTCATACTTGACAATATAACTATCTAGTTATATGCTCATCTACAGATAGAGTATATTACTTAGTGAGGGAATTTTCAAGAACAATGATCAAACAAGCATCAGTACACGAAATTAATGAGCTTTTAGATGGCGGCGGCGAATGTCAGGTGATAGACGTCCGCGAGTTTTCCGAATTCAATAGCGAGCGGATCGCGGACGCACAATTCATGCCGCTTTCAAATTTTGAAAAGCACGCGGAGGAGATTGACCACGCAAAACCTGTATATCTTATGTGCCGTTCCGGGAACCGCGCAAAGACGGCTGCCGAGAAACTAGCGAGCAAAGGTTTCACGGATATTCACGTTATCCAAGGCGGAATGGTCGCTTGGTCTGAAGCCGCTCTACCGGTCATTCAGGGCAGTTCCAAGGTCTGGTCGCTCGAACGTCAAGTTCGCTTTACGGCCGGATTAATTGTTTTGATCGGAGTAATATTGGGCTTTGCGGTTAATCAGTTTCTATTTTTGATCAGTGGGGCGATCGGTGCGGGTCTGGTATTTTCGTCCGTTACCGACACTTGTGGAATGGGTATGATACTGGCTCGAATGCCGTGGAATAAAGAGCCCGCGACCTGTCAAACGAATAGCTAAAAGGAGTGATTGACCAATGTCGGCGATTTTTATCATAGGTCTTTTGCTAAGCGCGGGTATCGGGTTGTCGTTGGGACTCATCGGCGGCGGCGGATCGATACTCACGGTTCCTATACTTGTCTATTTGCTTGCAGTTTCTCCGCACGATGCGGTCGGTATGTCTCTAGCCGTTGTCGGCGGAACGAGTATATTCGGAGCTGCACTTCACTGGAAACGGGGAAATGTCGATCTAAACAGCGGCCTGCTTTTCGGTATATCGGGCATCGTCGGAGCACTATTAGGGTCGCCACTTACGAAATTGGTTTCGGCAAATTTGTTGTTGCTGATCTTTGGCTTGCTGATGCTGGTCGTCGCCGCAACGATGATCTTGCGCAAACGAGGTGCCGTTGACGAAACCGAACACAAACCGCATCCGGTACAAGGCATTTTGTCCGGTCTCGGGGTCGGCGTGTTGACGGGCTTTCTAGGGGTCGGCGGCGGATTTCTGATCGTTCCCGCGTTGGTGTTTTTCGGAGGGCTTTCGATGAAAAAGGCGATCGGCACCTCCCTTTTCGTGATCTTTCTAAACTGCGTGGCCGGTCTTGTTGGTCACATTAGTCAGAGTTCTCTTGACTGGACGCTTACTGCCCAGGTAACCGCTCTCGCCGTTTCGGGGGCTCTCGTTGGCACAATTCTTTCGCATCGGATCGCGGCAGATCGCCTACAAAGTATGTTTGCGGTCCTAGTCTTAGGTGTTGGTGCATTTCTGATCGTAAAAAATTACGCGATCGTCTTCTGAAATTGGTAGAGTATAGATATAAATTGGAGTACAAAAATATGCAGTTCAAGCAATTTTATTTAGGGTGTCTTTCACACGCCTCATATTACATTGGATCTGAGGGCGAAGCGGCGATAATTGATCCGCAGCGTGATGTACAGCAGTACATAAATGAAGCAACGTCGCACAACCAAAAGATCAAGTACGTTATCGAAACACATTCGCACGCGGATTTTGTGAGTGGCCACGTCGAGCTTGCCGCCAAAACCGGAGCTGAGATCATTTACGGACAAAAAGCCCAAACACATTTCCCGACGCATAAAGTTTCGGATGGCGATGAGCTGTCCGTCGGTTCGGTAAAGTTAAAATTCCTAGAAACGCCCGGCCACACGCCCGAGGGCATAACGATCATTGCAGAAGACACATTGGACAAAGCTGCGCCGCTCAAGATGTTTACCGGCGACACACTTTTTATTGGCGATGTCGGACGGCCTGATCTGATCGGTTCGAAGGGACATACTGCGGGGGAAATGGGCTCAATGCTCTACGATTCGCTACATGAAAAAATCCTGCCCCTCCCCGACGAAACCGAGATCTATCCGGCACACGGAGCGGGCAGCCTGTGCGGCAAGTCGCTTTCCAAGGAGACGTGGTCAACGCTAGGCAATCAACGCAAGTTTAACTACGCCCTGCAGCCGATGTCGAAGGAAGAATTTGTTAAGATCGTCGCCGCCGATCAACCGGAGGTGCCGATGTACTTTTCCAAAAGTGCAGCGAAAAATCTCGAAGGTTCATCCGCTCTCGCCGATGTCGCTAAACCGCTCGAATTAAACTCCGCCGAGATCGCGGCCTTCGACGGCGTCGTGATCGATGTCCGGCAACCAGTCGATTACGGCGAACGCCACGTTCCGAATTCGATCAACATCGGCCTCGGCGGCCAGTTCGCGTCGTGGGCCGGCACACTTATCCCGATCGGGACAAAGATCGCCGTCGTCGCCGACAACGAAACGCAGGTCGAAGAAGCTTTCACCCGAGCCTCGCGCGTCGGCCACGAATCGGTCACCGGCTTTATCCTCATCCACAATTACGAAGGGGCGACAAAAAGCATCGAACAGGTCTCGGTCGAGCAACTCAGCGAGCTGACCAAGACTGAGAATTTGCTCCAGTTCGTCGATGTCCGGCGGGCGGCAGAACATGCCGCCGGTCATGTGTTTGGGACAGTCAACTTGCCGCTCGACAAACTCGCCGCTGACTTCGACAAACTAGATCCGACGGCACCGACATACGTCATATGCCAAGGCGGCTATCGTTCGAGCATTGGAACCGGCATCCTCGAAAATGCCGGATTTACAAAGATTTCTAATGTCACCGGTGGAACCACGGCGTGGATCGCTGGCGGACTCGATACGAAAATATCAGCAACAGCTTGTGCGGTGTCAAAGCAAGCCAAGTAAGGAGGCAATCATGAAATTCATTTTGATCTACATTACTTTAATAGTTGGATTTGGAAGTGTGGCCTGTCAGCCGGCTACTGTTCGAAATATTGATTCGCCTGCATCGGTAAAGCCGGGGATCAGCGAGATGAAACCCTCAGAAGCGCAGCCATTGGTGGCGGCTGCGTATTCGCAATTCATTGACGTACGTACACCCGAAGAGTATGCGTCGGGACATGCTGATCGAACGAAGAATATGCCGCTCGATACGCTTGCCGCGAATCTGGATAAGCTTGAGAAAAGTGAGCCTGTTTATATAATCTGCCGAACTGACAACCGGTCAAGACAGGCCGCCAAGGTCCTGACTGACGCGGGTTTCAAGCAGGCTGTCGTTATTACGGGAGGAACCGAGGCTTGGCAGGCGGGGGGCTTACCTATGGGGACCGCCGGGCCCGTAGCCAATTCGACCAAGTTGGATGAGAAAACGCAAAACGCCCTGCTCGCGGCCCTTCAGGATGAGCGACTAGCTCAGGCGACCTATCAGGCGGTTCTGGGCAAATTTCCGAACGCACGACCGTTCGTAAACGTCATCGAGGCCGAAAAGAAACACGAGGCATTCCTGCTCCCGCTTTTTGCCAAGTATGGTGTCACGTTACCCAAGAACGAGTTTGACCCGTCGAAGGTCGAGGTGCCCGCTTCGCTTTTGGAAGCGTGCAAGGTGGGCGTGTCGGCAGAGAATGAGAATATCCTGCTCTATGACGGGTTTATGCAGTTCGTGAAGGAGGCTGACATCAAGGAGGTTTTTGCTCGTCTGCAGAGTGCCTCGCGTGACAATCATCTACCGGCATTCACGCGGTGCAGCGAAGGCGGGGGCAACGGCAACGGCCGCGGAAATGGTAAAGGCCGTCCATTCTAGAAGTTGATTATTATGTACGAATTATTTGCAGTGATCGGTATTTTTGGCTTTTGGCTTCTTTTGCAGCTTGTCATCCTGCCGCGGCTCGGCTACAGCACCTGCGTGAGCGGAGCTTGTGCCCTCGGGTCCCGACGTGAGAATGAGAAGGCAAATGAAGATAACTTTTAGGCGGATGGGGAGGTAGTAATGCAAGACGCAATAGCAACGCATGCTGAACAAACAAAAGACGTAGATTCCGAAGGTTCAAAAGCCATATCATCCGGATCAAGCCATGGTTATGGCTACCGCCGGGATCTGAGTTTTCCGTTTCGAGACGCTCTCGAGGCCACAGCACATCGTCTGAAATACCGATCGAGGAACGCGAAGCAATGGGACTTAGCGAGGGTCTCATACGGTTTTCCGTTGGCCTCGACAACGATATAGAACTCTCTTTCGAGCGGATAAAACGCGGCCTTTCTGATATCGGCGTTATTCAGAATAGGCCGTTAACCATTGCTTTTCTTGTTTTGCCGCCTCAAGTCTTTTTGCGTTTGTAAAACTGATGTAAAATTAGCATTCGTAGGTATATAAATTTTATGTCAGAAGCAATAGAAAAAGCAATTAACACGCGTATTGAGACCGACTCGATGGGCGAGATCGTGGTCAAGTCGGAGGCGTATTGGGGAGCGCAGACGCAGCGGTCGTTGAAGCATTTTGACATCGGGTTTGATGTGATGCCGCGCGAGGTCATTCGGGCGCTTGGGATATTGAAGAAGGCGGCGGCGATCGTTAATTTCGATTTGGGAAAACTGCCTGAAAATACGAAAGACCTGATCGTGCAGGCGGCCGACGAGGTGATCGAGGGCAAGCTCGACGCCCATTTTCCGCTTCGTGTGTGGCAGACCGGTTCCGGAACGCAGACGAATATGAACGCCAACGAGGTCATCTCAAACCGAGCGATCGAGATCGCGGGCGGCGAGATGGGGTCGAAAACGCCGGTGCATCCAAACGACGACGTCAACAAATCGCAGTCGTCGAACGACACATTCCCGACCGCGATGTACATCGCCGCCGCCGAGCAGATGACGGCGCTCGTTCCCGAAGTCCAAAAGGTCCACGACGCGATCCACGCTAAGGCTGTCGAGTTTGCTGACGTAGTAAAGATCGGCCGCACGCATTTGCAGGACGCGACACCGATGACGGTCGGGCAGGAATTCGGCGGCTGGGCGTCGCTGGTGTCTCGTGACATTGACCGTTTAAGAATGGTAATGCCGGGGCTTTTCGATCTCGCGATCGGCGGCACGGCGGTCGGCACTGGCCTCAACGCTCATCCAGAATTCGCCCAGCGTGCAGCTGACAAGATCGCTGAATTGACAGGCTTGCCGTTCAAATCGCACCCCGACAAATTCGCTGCTCTCTCGGCACATGACGAAGTCGTCTTCGCATCGGGTGGCCTCAAAACCTTGTCCGGATCACTGATGAAGATCGCGAACGACATCCGCTGGCTCGCTTCCGGCCCGCGTTGCGGTATCGGCGAAATCTCGCTGCCTGAAAACGAGCCGGGAAGTTCGATCATGCCCGGCAAGGTCAACCCGACGCAGAGTGAGGCGATGACGATGGTCTCGGTGCAGGTCTTCGGCAATGACGCGGCGATCAGCTTTGCGGGTTCGCAGGGCAACTTCGAGCTGAATGTCTTCAAACCGGTGATGATCCACAATTTTCTGCATTCCGTGCGGCTTATCAAAGACGCGTGCCACGGCTTTGTCGATTATTGCATTAACGGCATCGAACTCAACCGCGATCAGATCGAGCATTACGTGCAAGACTCTTTAATGCTCGTCACGGCGCTCAATCAGCACATCGGTTATGACAACGCTGCCAAATTAGCAAAATACGCGCATAAAAAGGGCATCTCGCTCAAAGAATCAGCCGTCCAACTGGAGCTTTTGACAGCGGAGAAATTCGACGAACTCGTGATCGCCGCGGATATGACACACCCGTAGGCAGTAGTGAGAAATAAGAAGACGGAAAGCAGGAATTCTATGAAAACATTAGTCATCACACTGGTTTTGTTATTTAGCTCGTCGGCATTTGCTCAGCGTTCGTTCGACCTGAAGGACGCTTCTCCGTACTTTGACATCAAGGTCAAGGTCGCAAAATGCGACGATATGTACTGCTCCGGCAAGGCGACATTCTCGTTCTATAAGAAGGACGGGACTACGCCTTATCAGGTGATCAGCTTGCCCGACACGTCGATTCAGTTAGACGAGGGCGGCGACGCTCTGGTTAATACGACAATGCTGTATGACAAACAGAGCGTCGTAAATATCGGCGATTATAATTTTGACGGCATGGACGATGTCGCACTTTGTAACGGTAATAATGGCCCGTATGGCGGCCCGTCTTACTCCGTCTATCTATCGTCAAAGGCCGCTAAGAAATTTGTTTATAACCCGGCCTTTTCCAAATCGCTTGTGAGTTTAGGTATGTTCGAAGTCGATAAAGACAAAGAGCAGCTCACGACATTCAACAAAAGCGGCTGCTGCTGGCACATCACGGAAAAATACTCTGTCGTCGCCGGGAGGCCTGTGAAAGTTTGGGAAGAGATCGAAGACGCCACGATCGCGGACGAGACAAAGGTCAAAATAACAACCAAAACCCTCGTTGGCGGTAAGTGGAAAACGACAAGCAAATTCGTCAAACGTGAGCAGTAGTAACGAACTTTTTGACTGAATTGCAAAGGTCCCGGGATCGCCTATTTTGGCAATTCCGGGATCTTTTGTTTTAGCCACCGATAAGAACCGTCATTTCGCCTTTCGTAATTGAATTTGGCGGGCCGATCGCCTCGAGTATCGTGTCTCCCATGCGTCCAGCGGGCAGATTATTAATCATTACTGTCGCCGAACCGGAAATATCGACGCCCGGGCCGTGAGGCGGAACGGGCGAAGGCACGGCGCATGTATGAATATCAGCTCCGGCTGAGGCCGCCGTAATTGCACTCGACATCGCGGAAAGAGCGGCGGCTTTCGCGGCTTGTTCGGCAGCGACGGCGGCAGGTGCTCCCGGCGTACCGGCAGCGGCAACCGTTGCGGCGACCGCCGTTTGGATGGCAGCGTCCGCGGTCGACTTTGCCGCTTGCAACGCCGCCGCCGCCGCCAACGGTATACCACGCCACGCAGTCGCAAAACCGATCAGTACATTCGGGCTACCCGGCCCCACCGACAACGTCGGCGGCAAAGGATGTGCGGTCGTATCAACTAAAGCTCGTGCGGCTGGCGGCATAATATTCCTCTAACTAAAAATAACAATAAAGACGATCTTATCGATTCATCGTCCTACTAGAATCGTTCGAACGAATCCGTGCGTCTCAGGATTTTCAAGCTTCCGAATTTTGGTCCGGACGAAAGTAGCTGTACGTCTTGCAAAAGAGTCGGTTTCCACAAACTGAGTGCTCCTGGGAGTGCAGCTTCCTTAACCTCAAGGTCTTCGGCTGCGTTGATGTAATGCATTGAGAACAGAATGTTTTGCGAGGTAGAGGGTTCCGTCTTACTTGATGCATCCTTGACGAAATAGGGATTGTATTCGTCGACGGGCTCCGGTAGTTCGAATTTTCCCGACAACTCTCCTCCGGGCTCGACTTTAGTGGCAAACGGAATGAGCCGCATCTCGACGCGGCGCGTTCGCGGCAGTGCGGCGAGGCCTTTGACGATGTGAAGCGTCCTGTCGTCCCGGAGCAATATATACACCGGCATTGGAGCCTCTGCATAGCTGCCGTCCGCCGCAAACTCCCACAGCCGGTCAAAAACGTATATCGGACTTTTTGTAGTATTTTTGAGTTTATAGTTTACGGACAGTCGCCCATTCTCAACACCTATGTCGGCGTTCAGCGAAACTCTGCCATTTTCTCCGTCTCGTTCTTCCATCATGGTAATGTTCCTTGTGCCGACTTCGGCGACGTTGGCGCGGCAGCCCGCGAATTCCCCTATAAGGCAGATCGTAATCAGTATCGTACTAACTTTCTCGTACATAATTACAATGTCGTATGGTCTCTTCGACGTGGAATGCCACGGTCGTCTCGATACTCATTGTCGCGATCAATAACATTGCTCTCAGCAATGGCCTGTCCCGGATGGGCTGGATCGGGCGTGTCATCATCGCGTGCGTGAGCCCCGTCATCTGCGTGGGCCATCTCGTGATGCAGGCCAACGTCGGCCGGACGATCAATGCTCGGATTTGCAGATGTCGGTAGCGGCGTGCGATTATAACCGATCTCGCTATCCGTGCCGTTGCCTGTTCCTGTGCCACCGCCTAATGCCGGCTGGCCACTAGCAGCTGCGTCTTGATTATTAGCGAAATTCGTCACGTTGCCGCCCGTCGTTTCGCTGATGCCGACGGTGTGGCCGCTGTTATTTATGCTGTTCAGCGTGTTCATGCCTGTCGGATGGTTTGCCATCTCCGTCAAGTCAGCAAGCACCTGATCCTGGAAATCCGGGTTCGCCGGGTTTGGGCGGATCACTATGCCGTTTCCAACAGTGACGCTTCCATCTGCGTTTCTGGTAGTTGCAAATGGAGGTGCGTGTTGACCTGTTAGGTTACGTCGTCTGCGGCCACCACCACCACCACTTCGCGGACGATCTAGATAACCCGGCTCTCCGGTGTCCGCCACTTCCGCATCCAGTGGATCATCGATCGCGGCTGGTGCGGTACCCGCTGCGGCCCCGCCCGAATTGATCTTCACAATCGGGCCAGAGATCGTCACGCCTGAAAGATCGACCGTAATAAAACTGCCGCCGACCTTTAGACTGATATTTGTCAGTGCCTCAAGCGTGATCGACTGAGCATTGACCTCGTTCTTACCGGTAACGACGATCTGTCGGCCGCCTTTGACCTCTTCGACTAGATCGCCTTTGATTCCTTCGTTGAGTTTGCCGTCAATTCCAATATACTTATCGCCTTTCACATGTAGGTCGTAGTTACCGCCGACGGAGATTGCGAGGTTGCCGCCTGGCTGATTGTCGCTCCGCATGCCGATCGATTCCTGGCGATTGCCGCCGCAGGTTTCGTACATCGAGCCTTTCACTCTGAGGTCATATCGCTTTTGCGATCGGATGAAAACCTGCTCTTTGCCTGCCTTGTCCTCGAAACGCAGTTCGTTGAATCCTTTGCCGTCGTCGGGTGAGGTTCGCGTTTTGATGTACGTCAGCGTTTTGAATTTCGGCAGTTCGTAGTGCGGCATCGTCTCGGGGTTGTATGCCGAACCGATGATGATCGGCTGATCGGGGTCGCCGCCGAGAAAATCGACGATGACCTCTTGCCCTACACGCGGAATGAACATCGTGCCCCATTTATTGCCCGCGATGTTGGTCGCGACGCGCAGCCAGCATGACGAGGTCGCATCGAGCTGACCGAGTCGGTCCCAGTGGAAATGCACCTTCACGCGGCCATATTTGTCGACAAAGATCTCTTCGCCGGACGGACCGGTGACGGTCGCAGTCTGGCTGCCGTAAACGATCGGCTTTTCGGTCCGGCGCAACGGACGGAACGGAGCCTGTCCTTCGCCCTGCGGAATACTGGTGAAACTCACGGAGTAAGCATTCGAGATCGCGTCATCGGAAACGTAACCGGGCGATTGGACGGCCTCGGTCCTGACGGTAACAAGGACATGATTGCGGTTATTCGCGGCGATCGGATGCGTGGTCAACTGAAAACGATATCCGGCGGTTATCGCACAGCAATCGGCACTGCCGGGACTACTTTTATAGGCAACATCGATCTCCTCCTGACGGATCCCCACCGTCCGTGTGCGGTCGTCAAAAACTTTCTGCAAAACGCTTGGCTGTTCGCCTCCGCCGGAGTCTATTCCGTCAAAGCGTTTCGCATATTCGCCCGGATGATCGTAAACCTCGATGTCCTGATTACCGCCGATATTAAAGCGGCTCATCTGGACGGCCTCAAGCGAATTCGTCGGGAGCTGGAAGTTATAATCGCGAAGCGTAAATTTACCGGCCCGCACCTTGTTCGCGACCCGCCACGAAGTCACACGTCCCGACCATTCTTCCTGATCTGCCGCAATGTCTTCGGCGAAAGGTATCTCCGCTTTCGTCGGACATGGACGATGCGATCCCGGCGTATTGCCAATCACCAGCCGGTGCGAATCGGCGGTGTGTTCGAAATAATAGTAGATTCCTTCTTCTTCCATCAGCCGCGAGGCGAAGTTGAAGTCGGATTCGCGATACTGAACGCAGTAATTTCGCGGTTCGAATGTTCCCTGGATCTCATCGTCGTACTCGTAACCGTCAAAAACCCGGCGCAAGATCTCCGGCACCGATTGATTCTGAAAGATGCGGCTTTGCGAGTTTTGTGAGAGTAGCCAGAATTCCGGTACGAGTTCTGCCTTGTACTTTGAGAAGCGCTCGTTGCGATTGCCCTGCGTGAAATCGACGCAGATGCCATTAAAAAAGCGTTCGGCACCGTCGGCCTGCGTCACGCTGACGGTCATTTTTTGTCCCAGCAATTGCTGCGGATCGATGAGCGTCGGTTCGTTGCCGGCCTCCTCTTCCTCGTGCAGCATCTCAAGCTCAAAACGAAAAAGCTGCGAAATACCCTCGGCCGCACGGATCCGTTTGATCAGCAAAAAATCCGCCGCCAGCGGCGTCGCCAAACTTAATAATCTACCTTCTTGCGTCGTTGACATATCTTTTTAGCAACAAACCGGTTGCAAAGTATAGACGTTATTTCCTTTATTTTTTGCTGAGGGATTTAACCTCAATGTCTCGTCGCATGCGTTGCACCCTCACCATCACGGTACGGATGTGGATTCGGATCGACCCGCGGATCATGAACGACGCCGTCCGCGTCACGCCACGAACTTGGATTGTTGTATTGGGCTATGATCATCCCTTCTCGGTTGTAAACGACAACCGGACCTTCCCACTCGCCAAATTCGATCGCCGATTCTTCGCAGGAGAATAGTTGGCACGATTCGACCGTGAGATACGCCTGAACTTCGCGGGCAGCGGTCACCTCGGCGTGAGCATTCATAGCCATTTGCCGGCAAAGTTCGTCGCCGTCGCCGAATTCGGTCAGATCCGTCTCAGCGGCGTGGCATACGAACAGGATGATCCGGTCGATCTTGTCCCGCAACTGTTGGAACATATGAATCGTCCGGAAACTGATCATATCACCCGTAAATTGAATGGCCGACGTGCGCTCGTCGCGAACGGTGACGCCGTGAGCCATGATGTATAGATTACGGATGCCGTTATGTTCATCGGCGATCGTGAGCGTACGGGCGATAAAATCACGCATACGCGTGTGCTCATCAACCTCGAATGCGATTGTCCCAGCGGTCGAAAGCGGAGTTCGGCCTATCAGGTTA
The DNA here is from genome assembly GCA_038248245.1 of Pyrinomonadales bacterium. Taxonomy (GTDB): domain Bacteria; phylum Acidobacteriota; class Blastocatellia; order Pyrinomonadales; family Pyrinomonadaceae; genus OLB17. The sequence continues at coordinate 24,729 of JBBRUA010000001.1, forward strand.
GTGTCATGTGCGATCACGTTTATCGGCATAATTTATGCTCCAATTATTTATCTCCCAGATATTCCATCGTTGAATTGCTGAACGCTCCCTCGCTTTGTTTTCGCAGTGAATCGATCATCGAGCAACCAACGCCGGAGAAGCAAAAAGATCCGATCATCGCGAGGTTCTTGCGATATGGGGTATTCATAATTCGAAAAACAACTAGACGATCTGATAACTAAAATTCCCGTCCTCGCCCGTCGCGACATGGACGCTTTGCAGTCCGTCACCCGTCGCCATCCGCGAAAGCACCTCGCCCGACATTTGCGGTAAAAGCGTTCCGGTCAGGATGTTATAAACGTTGCGGGCACCGCTGTCGACATCGGTGCAGCGTTTCGCCACTGTCTCGATGACTGAATCGTCGTAGGTGAATTTCGCTCCATGATTGTCCATAATACGGCGTTCGATCTTCTTGAGCTGGAGTTTTACGATCAGCCGCAGAATGTCATCGGAGATCGGGTAATAAGGAACTGTGACCATGCGGCCGAGCAACGCCGGTTTGAACGCCTGATTCAACTCCGGTTTGACCGCGTCGACGAGGCCGTCGGGCAAAGGTTTTGTATCCGGATCGGCACAGAGCTTCATGATCGTGTCGGTGCCGACATTCGACGTGAGCAAGATGATGCAGTTCTTGAAGTCGATCTCGCGACCCTCGCCGTCTTCGAGCACGCCTTTATCGAACACCTGAAAGAAAAGCTCCATCACGTCCGGGTGGGCCTTTTCAACTTCGTCGAGCAAAACGACGGAATACGGTTTGCGTCGCACTGCCTCGGTGAGAACTCCGCCTTCGCCATAGCCGACGTATCCCGGAGGCGAGCCTTTGAGACTCGAAACCGTGTGTGCCTCCTGATACTCGCTCATGTTGATCGAGATCAGATTGCGTTCGCCGCCGTAGAGCGATTCGGCGAGGGCGAGGGCAGTTTCGGTTTTACCAACGCCGGACGTACCAACAAGTAGAAACACGCCGATCGGACGTTTCGGATCTGTTAATCCGGCTCGTGAGGTGCGAATTCGCTGCGCGATCGCCTCGAGTGCATGATCCTGGCCGAGAACGCGTTCCTGCAATGTCGCTGCAAGGTTCAACACCGCATTTATCTCGTCCGCGACCATTTTGCCGATCGGAATTCCGGTCCAGCCCGAGATCACCTCGGCCACTGTCTGCCCATTCACCACCGGTTGCATTAGCGGGTCATCGCCCTGAATTTGCTTCAATTCCGCATTAGCCTGCTTCAATTCAGCCTTGAGAGCCTCGTTGTCGACCGGCTCGGCGACGGCCGTTGGAGCTTTGGTTTCAATCGCGGCCTCTTCACCTTCCGCCGGAGCCGTCGCCTCAGTTTTAGCATTTGAAGGCTGAGCATCGAGCCTTGTCATCTCGAGTTTGAGGCGAATGTTGCGAATTCTGTCCGTCAATTCACGCTCTTTCGCCCATTGTTCATTCAGTTTCGCAAGCTCTGCGTCCGTCTCCGTGCGTTTGGCGATCAGCTCGGCGAGCCGTGTGTCGTGACCGGCACCGGTGACCTGTTCGCGTTCAAGAGCTTCGATCTCGGATGTCAGATTCTGGATCCGGCGAGTTGCGTCCTCGACCGAAGCAGGTGTTGCACCCTGACCGATTGCGACTTTCGCACAGGCCGTATCAAGGACCGACACACTTTTATCCGGCAACTGGCGGCCGGTAATGTAGCGAGCGGAAAGCTTAACGCTCTCGACGATCGCTTCGTCGAGGACGCGAACGTTGTGATGCTCTTCCATTTTCCCGGACAGGCCGCGCATCATTGCTATTGCCTTTTCTTCGTCAGGTTCTTCGATCTTGACGACCTGAAAGCGGCGGGCTAGGGCCGCGTCCTTCTCAAAATATTTTTTGTATTCCGCCCAGGTCGTTGCCGCGATCGTGCGAAGTTCGCCGCGTGCCAAGGCAGGTTTGAGCAGATTGGCGGCGTCGTTCTGTCCGGCCGCTCCGCCCGCACCGATCATCGTGTGGGCCTCGTCGATAAACATAATTATAGGCTGCGGCGAAGATTTAACCTCGTCGATCACCGATTTCAAACGCTGTTCGAACTCGCCTTTGATTCCCGCACCGGCCTGCAAAAGCCCGAGATCCAAGGATCGCACCGAGCAATTCCTAAGCGGTTCCGGGACATCACCGATGGCGACACGTGCGGCAAATCCCTCAACTACCGCAGTTTTACCGACGCCGGCCTCACCTGTCAGGATCGGATTGTTTTGCCGGCGGCGGGTGAGAATATCGACGATCTGCCTGATCTCGCCGTCACGCCCGAGGATCGGATCGATCTTCCCGGCCCGAGCTTTCGCAGTCAGGTCTTCTGTGTATTGATCAAGTGCCTTCGTTTTGCCCGCAACGCCGCTCGCGACCGGAGCTCCGTCGGATGTCGCGGCAGTTTCGCCGAGAGCGACCGCGTCACGTTCCTCGGCCGAATCCGCTGTTATCTCAGCCAGCTTTGTCTGCAGAGATTCAGCGGAAATGTGTGCGAATTCGCGAGAGATCTCACGAGCTATCCGTGCGTAATTCTCATTCAGAACTAGCGCAAGGATCAAATGTCCGGAGCGGACGCGGGCTGCACCAAAATCGACGGAAGCCAGCAACCACGCGTCCTGTATCCATCGCGGCAGCCGGTCGCTGAGGCCGGGCGTACGCGAATTGCCACTCTTTAGCCGATCAAGCGCGTTACTGACATCTTTCGTGAGACGGTCAATATTGACCTCGTAATGATTACAGATCTTGTGCAGATCGGTGTCGTCTTGCTCGAGCAGTTTCGCCAAAATATGCTCGATCTCGACATCATAATTCGTCCGCGAAAGACAAAGCCCGGCCGCACCCTCAAGTGCGTTTCGACTCGTGTCATTCAATCTACCGACCAAAGATTTAAGATTTACGTTCATTACTATTCTCCTAATAGGTTATAACCACAGAGGCACTGAGGCACAGAGAGGTCAATTTCGCATTCTTTTTAAACCATTTTTCAATAGTGGCTCATGAAAATTCAACAACAATCCAAGAGGTAAATTCGCGAGCCGCAGGTATGAAAGTAGTTGTGCCTCGTGGACAGGAATAATTTTGGTCACCGCTTTTAGTTCGACGACGACAATACCTTCCACAACAATATCCATCCTATACCCACAATCAAGTTTTACATCTTTGTAAACCACGGGCAGTGCAACCTGTCGAAGAAAACCTAAGCCTTTTTGAGACAGTTCGTAACATAGACACTCCTCATAGGCAGATTCCAATAGGCCGGGACCGAGTACACGATGGACATCGATCGCACCACCGATGATGGCCTCTGTTATCTCATTTAATCTCTGTGTCTCCGTGTCTCTGTGGTTAAACATTTATTGGAGCACCACCTGACCATCGTCTTGTTTAAAAGGCTTCGTCTTTAAAAATGTTGTCCATCCGAGCGTTGGTTTTCTCAAAGCTCTTGTCGTTAAAATGGTCGCCGGCACCTGTTTTGCACCAAGTACGAGTTGAAGATCGAAATCGAACTCGAGACCGACCATAAATTTGCAGATCGAACGCAACGCCGCGTTCGCCGTGCCGTTCGGCAGGAACGCCTGAAAAGTTTTAAGGTCGAGCGGGCCGAGCCGGACGCGCATTTTCGACTGCTGGTCCCATACACGCGAACCAACGATCGCACTTTGACCGAGACGACTGTTCTCTTTGCCAAGTTTTGTGAGATCTTCGTCACCGAGGCTTAACCATTGACCGTAAAACTGTTCGATTTTTGCCGTAGTTTGGAAATAATCGCTCAAAATATTTTCGAGAGCGTTCGCCGTGTGCGGCTTTTGGGCGATGAGGCCCGCGTATGGTAAAAGGGTTTCATCGTCAAGATCGAGCCGGCCGCGAAGGCCTTTCGTACCCAAACCCGCGAAGTCGAACAGGTACGACGTGAACTCGTCGTCGCCGCGTTCATACGCGACCGGAAAACGATATTTTGCCCAGGCACGATAGAACATCGAAACGGCCCGGTGCGTAAAAATATCGAGAAACGACCACATCGCCGTGTCGCGGTGACGGATGCGGTCTAGAACGAGCTCGGTGTAATGGGTCGGCAAAACTCCGCTGACGCCGACGACGCCCATGAAATTAACGAGCATCTCCGTGCGTTTCGCGTCGCCATCCTTTGCCTCGATCTCATTTATCTCGTGGATCTCGCTGGACGGAAAATCAAGAGCGATGCGCGACCGGAACCGAACGACCTCATCCTTAGGCAAGGCCGTCCCGCCGACCGCCTGCCGGTCGGGAGCCATCTTCTCAAGCAACCGCACCGCCTGAAAAAATTCAAACGAGTACGGTTCCTCAAAAAGTTTTTTGTCCAGTTTCTTCTCAGCCACGATGGTTTGGTTTCTGGTTTCTGGTTCCTAGTTTCTGAATTCTGAATTCTGAATTCTGAATTCTGAATTCTGAATTCTGGTTTCTGAATTCTAGCTTCTACCTTCCAATCACAACAATTCCTGCTCTCCCGCTCTCGGCGGGAAGCGTTTGACGATCTCTTCTCTTTGCTGAGTTTTGAGGACCATTTGGTTGAACGAATTGAGCGATGCGTACAAACCCAAAAATCGTTCGAGCACGCAGGAAAACAGGTACATTCCGCTGCCGACGTACTGCTCTTCGTCGAAGGTCAGCGTCGTTTCGAGGCCGCGGACGAAACCGGCACCGATGCGTCCGCCGATCTGCCGGACGACCTTTCGCGACTCGATGCCAGTAATACCAAGGATCTGCTTTCGCGAAACATTCGAATCGTTAAAGTTGTACAGATGCAGGATCTCTTGCAATGCCTCGGGCGTTCCATTTTCTCCGCCGACTATCGAGAGATAATTTAGATTGAGGTGCGAGATCAGACGCCAGTGGGCGCTTCGCCGCTGTGGCGGACGGATCGTTTCCGTCGGCTTGGTCAAACATTTCACACGCGACAACAGTGCTGTTCCCTCGACTTCGAAATCGCCTTCTTTCCCGCCGAACGGCAATCTCGCCGGCAGATCGCGGTTCGTGCAGGTCGTTTTCACATTCAAAACTTCGACCGCCGGTATCAGCGGATCAAAATCCATATCGACGAGAGACATAAATATCTCGGTACCTTCGTCATCCGGCCTTTGCGAGGCCCGGCGGACGGTGTACCAGAAAGATTTTTCCATCTGTTCACCGTAGGCGTGACGCATCGAGTAAAACGGCGAAAAATCGCGGGTCGTATTCGTTCGAGGATCGCTCGTTATAACTTCGTCAACGGAATAGATCTCGGTTGACGATTGCCGGTGAACATCGGGTATGACCTGATATTCGTATTTTTGCTGTGATAGATAAATTGGATCCGAGAGTTTAGAGAACAGGTTGACGATCGGCGTGCAGCCCATTCGAAAAGTCTCATTTGAAACCGGAGCGACCGGCGGCGTTATGTCCTTGAGATGGATCAGTATGTCAAAATGACTGCCAAATTTTTTCGCGATCGCCTGATCGAGCCCGTGAATATCAACGAACAAAAATTTATACGGAAACGAAAAATACTCCGTCAGCAGCCGATAGCCCATGAACGAGCGTTTCGTGTACGGTAGTAGCGACTGGTCGTCGTTGAAACCGACCTGTTTTATCACATCGCTGGCCGGCAGAATTATCGGATCGGGCAATTTGGCTTGAAAATTCGTGATCGTCTTATTGCCGATCGGCTGCTCTTTGGCCCGAAATTCGACCGTCGTTGCGTGATTAAAAATGATCTCGTACAGCGGAAATACGAGTTGCGGGTCGCCGTCGAGGTAAAATCGAATAGATCCCGGCGGCTTTCCATTAGCTCCGGATCTCATTTCGTGCAGGTTCGCGTCGCCGAAACACCGCATACTGAGCCTGATGTGACTGTCGGCGAATTTCCCGCGGCCGTCTTTTGGAGCGGCTGATTCGAGAGCGGCGCTCTGGATCTCCATCGGCATCAGATCGACATCGTAAGCGGTGCGAAATCGGCACGGGCTGCCGTCGATCGGACGGGAATTGAGTCGCGAACCGGCTTCCATTTTTTGCACGGCGGTCAGTTTATCGTTAGGCGAACCGTAAGAGAATTGGGCGATCGCCATCGACGGTATCGGCGAGAGATAGTGTGGGTAAAGGACGTTAAAAAACGCCTCGGTGATCTCCGGCAGTTCGTCGTCGAGCTTGAGTCCGATGCGGCCCGTGAGGTATGCGAAGGCCTCGATCATCCGCTCGACATGCGGGTCCTCGATCTTTTCCTCATCGAGTTCGAGACGGGCGGCGATCTTCGGATAACGACGGGCGAACTCCGCACCCATCCGGCGCAGAAAAACGAGTTCCCGCTCATAATATCCTAAGAGTTCATCGCGCATTTACGTCCGTATTATAGCTTAGATGAGAAATTTATTGAACCGAATTATTTTTCGATTACGGCGAATTCGCCGCTGCCTGATTGCAGGATCGTGTCAAATACCACCGGTTCGGGCGTCGGATCAAGGTCGAGCCGGGCCTCGATCCTGAATCGGAGATGGCGGTCGATGTTTTCGACGGGATCGAGCGTTACCTTGGCGTTAAGGAATCGTGGTTCGAAAGTCTTTATTGCCAGTTCGAGAGCCTTGGTTAGACGCTTTTGTTCCGCCGGACTTTTCGGGCTCATCCCCATAATGTCGGGCAGGCCGTAGAATTCGACCGAACGCCTGACCTCCGAGTTTTCGTCACTGTCGAGATCTCCGTGGCACCGCGTATTTAATAGCCACTCAAGGTCGCGACGCACCGATGCCTTTAGTTCCTGCAGGCTGGTAGATCGGGATTTCGAAGCCTCGGTCGAGACCCTCGGTTCCAGATCGATCAGCCGGTCGAGAACCGACGGCGTAACCCGCATTTCGAGATCGCTTCTGGCCATTGTCTGAATTTGAAAAGACGAGAAAAAATAAATTTTGCAGGGCTCGCGGCATTTCGCCGCAGAGCCCTGCATTTTGTCGACAGATAAGGTAGAAGTTAAACCTTCTTGTTTGCCTTGACGTCGTATCCGGCCTTGATGGCACCACCTAGCGAACCGTCCACCTTCTGTTCTTTATACTCAAACTCGACCTTTGCGAAGTTGAGCGAGATCTGATCGGTCGGCCCCGAACCGCCGCCTGCCGAAGCACCTGTCTGGTAGGACGACACCAAAACATCGGTAAATGTTACCTTCAGGTATTCCTGTTGATCCGTACCTGCTTTGCGGCAGACCAGGGTTGCCTTCTTGATGTGTTCGCCGGTCGCACACGTGAGCATCAGTTTTGGCGATGCCTTGTTCATATTCATAACAAAGTGAAAGTCCTGCATCGAAACCTTACCCGATCCGCCGCCGCCGCCGGCACTAAATGAACCGGCATTCGATGCGCCCCATGAAAAGGACTGGAGATCGATGTCGCCCTTATGTTTGCTGTCTGCGCTTTCGCCGTCGATACCGTCTAACTTTAAGAAAAAATCTACTGATGCCATTTTTTTATGCTCCTTTAATATCAATCTATAAACTTGCTAATGACCGTTTCATCAGCCACATCATTAAGACGCAAACGCGAAAAGTTTTTGCATACTTTTGAAAAACTTTTCGCATTTGCGAGGTAAAAGTTAGCCGTTGGCCGGCTGCGGCAGTTCGGCGACGAGCCGAAGCGACACAGATAGTTCGTCTAATTGGAAATGCGGCTGCATAAAGGCAACTGCACGGTAACAGCCGGGTTTGCCCGGTATCTCGGCGACCTCGATCCGGCCCTCTCTCAGTGGATACTGAGCTTTGGTAGCGGGCGAAGCGTTGTCGTCGTCGGTCACGTAGTTATTGATCCATTGATTAAGGAACATCTCGCAATCTTTACGTGACATGAACGAACCGATCTTGTCACGCATCATCGATTTTAGATAATGCGCGAATCGGGACATGGCGAAAATGTACTGCAATTGCGTCGAAAGCCGCGCGTTAGCATTTGCGGAATCCGAATCGTACTTTCTCGCTTTGTTGGCGGATTGAGCACCGAAGAATGCGGCGTAATCCGTTCCTTTGCAATGCACGAGCGGGATAAAGCCGTTATCGGCGAATTCCTTCTCGCGGCGATCAGTGATGGCGACCTCGGTCGGGCACTTCATCGCGACCTCGCCTTCGTCGGTGGCGAAGGTATGGGTCGGCAGTCCGGCAACGAGCCCGCCGCCTTCAACTCCGCGGATAGCGACGCACCAGCCGTACATCGAGAATGCCTCGGTCAGGCGAGTTCCCAATGCGTAAGCGGCATTGCCCCACAGATATTTTTTGTTATCAGTGCCATCGACATCTTCTTCAAAGCGAAACGTCTCGGTCGGTTTTGTCGCCGCTCCGTATGGTTCACGCATCAGGACGTGCGGAATGGTCAGGCCGACATAGCGTGAATCCTCCGACTCGCGGAAGCTGCGCCATTTCATATACTCGGTGCGGTCAAAGATCTTAGCTACATCTCGAACCTCAGACATTTCCGAATACGAATCCCAGCCGAACATACCCGACGACGCGGCGCTCAAGAATGGAGCGTGAGCCGCGGCGGCAACCTGCGAAATGCTCTCGAGCAAAGCCATATCCTGCGGATGGTTGCCGAACTCGAAATCGCCGATCAGAGCACCGAATGGAGCTCCGCCGAATGTGCCGTACTCTTCCTCATAGATCTTTTTGAACATCGCCGACTGGTCAAATTCTAAAGCGCGTTCAAAATCCTTGAGCATGTCCTTTTTAGTGACGCTCATTACTTTGATCTTCAGTTGGGGGCCGGTGATGCTGTTTTTGATCAAATGATGCAGACCGCGCCACGAGCCTTCCAGTTTCTGGAAATCTTCCTGGTGCATGATCTCATTCATCTGAGCGGAAACGAGACGGTCGATCTCGGCGATGCGTGAATTGATCGCGACGTCCATATTCTTGGACATCGTAAGTTCGCCGCTCATCACCTGAGAGACGAATTCGCCGATCATATCCTTGGCGCGTTCCTTTTGAAAATCGTCGCGGGCCATTCGGCCGTCGGTCAAGATCTTGTCGAGCAGGCCTCCGCCCGCTTCGGCCTCAACCGTTTCGACGGCAGCAGTTTCTTCTTTTGTCTTTGCCATTTTGTCTTAGTCCTCCTTCGCGATGCCCAACTGATCGCTCAATTCTTTCTGCTGCGATGCATTGGAAATAATATCCTCCAGCATTGATTCCAGTTTGTCGTTGCCGTCCATCTTCGAGCGAAGATCGGCCAGTTTCTGCCGTGCCTCGACGAGTTTACGGAGCGGTTCGACCTGGTTGACGATGTTGTCGGGTTCGAAATCTTCGATGCTGTTAAATTTAAGCTCGACGCCCATCTTGCCGCCGTCGTCGGCTAACTTGTTGTCGACGGTGTAGGCGAGCCGCGGAGCCATGCCGGAAAGGACCTGATTGAAATTATCAGGATCGATCTCGACGAACTTCCGGTTTTTAAGTGCCGGCAGGGCAACTTCGGGTTTACCGACGAAATCGCCCATCACGCCGATGACGAATGGCAATTCTTTTAACTCGATCGCTCCGCCGACCTCGACATCGTAGGTGATCTGGACTCGCGGCGGGCGAACCCGGTCGATCTTATGCTGCAAACTTTCTTTTTTTGGCATTCTAATTATCTCCTTTGGGTTGAACTTTTAAATTTTTGAACGATCAATACAAACCTGTGGCGATCGCGGGTTTTCCGAATTTCGGGTCCGCAACCGTCGAGAAATTTACCATTCGTCACTGCTCGACTCGGTCGATGTTTCGGTCGATTCGGTGTCGTCAGAGCTGCTCCAGTCGCCGGATGAGGCCGGCGATCCGGCGTCCAGGCCGAGCGTTTCACGAAGCTGAAACAAGACATTTTCATCCTTGATCACATCGCGGAGCCAAGTTTCGAGCGGCATATTGCCCCACTTGACGGCCCGCTGAATAAGATAGGCGACCGGGCTGTGCGGTTCGGTACGCTGAAAATAGGTGGCGATCTCGGCCAGACGTTTGAGCGCTTCGGGCCGACTTTTTACCGGGCCGCCGCCGCCGGTTGCTGTTGCCACGACCTCGCCATCATCGGATACCTCTTCCGTGTAAGTTTCCTCGACGTCATTTTCGTTCGGCTCCTCTAGTCGTTTCTTATCGAGCAACTTCTTGACTTGACCGTGGACCTCGTCGATCGCCTTTTTAAGATTAGAGAGCCCGGGCGTTTGATTGCGATCGTAATTGTTATCGATTACGCGATTCAGATCGTCGAGAGCTGTCCAGCATTCGTCGATCGTATAATTGAGCGTTTCGAAAAACGCCCGCCGCGATTGTGCCATTGCCGACTTCCACATATCGGCGGTCACCCGGCGTTCGGCCTCGGCCTGAGCTTTCAGTTCGCTGAATTTTGCCTGAGCGTCCGGGTCGAGCGTGTCGAGATTAGACGGAATGTCGAATCGTTTCGCATCCTGCCAGTCGGTGTAGCCATATCCGGCACCGGCCGTGATCGGACACGACCTGACAGCCTTGGCACCTTGTAGATCGAGCCACGCGATCGCATTCGCCCGGCCTTCCATATCGCCTTCGTCGATCTCGGGATGGAGAGTTTCCCAAAAATTTTCCTGCAATCCCGCGACCAGTTTCAGACTGTCGCGCAGTCCGGAGAAACTATGTATCTTGATGAGTGCTTCGGAGAGCCAAACCGCGATCTGCAGGTCTTTTGAGGTGGCTGTCAGAGCAGGAACGGCCAGCTCGACCACCTTTCGGAAATCCGCGACCTTTAGTTCTGTCTGCCAATCGCCCTGATTCGCATCAACATCTGCCCGCCGAGCGTCGGATATCTCATCGTAAAGGCCCGAATAGCGCAGGGTCTCGCCCGCCGGATTTTCCTCGGAAACCGGCTGCAAGAGTGCGTCGAGATCGACCACCGGCGGTTGTTGAAGTTCGTCGCTCATCAAAAAAAGACTCCTTGCTGAATAAACAAAGACGGATGAAGATCAGTAATTTGCCGAAAACGAGATAATAATACCCGAATTTACAAAATAAGGGAATAAATTTTTTACGCGTCAGTTTCTTCGTGGTTGAATTCGATCGTTTGGATATCGAGTATCGATCGCTCTTTGCCGTCCATCCAAAAAAGCTTCACGCCTTCGCCGGTGAACAGATCATCGCCGAGATCGTGCCAATCGACCATTCGCCCGAGACGCACCTGATCGTTTTCGTGCTTCCACGAACCGGAATAAAGAGCCGGGAAAAACATCTCGCCGTTCGTACCGTTCGTCATCTCAACCTGAGCTTGTAACCAGTAGAGATCACGCAGCGATTTGGGTGCGAAAAACTCAACCTTATTCACATTCTCAAACGGGAGCCACGTGTATGTGTCTTTGAAAATGATCTCAAATAGACACATCGTCGCGTCGTTAAAATCGCGAAAATCTTCGACCTCCGTTCCGTTTACAGTACACGCGAACGCCGGACGCTCTTCCTCGACCGTATCGAGGATGGTGCGGGCCTCGCCGATATTGCCCTCGCGGATACGGTTGTTGGCGGCGAGCATGTCTTCAATGTAGGACGGCGGCGGAGCCAGAATGCCGGGTTTGAGACCATCGCCAAAAAAACTCAAACGATCGCCCTCGGCCTTTAGGCATTGTCGAAAGATCATCGACCCGATCAACGCGTTGGCGTCCTGATGGCCGATAACGTCAAGCTGTTTTTCCGCCCGATCCCAATTGCCTGAGAACAGCGACAATTCGAACAAAAATATGCGTGCCGGAATATTCGTCGGGTTTGCCCGAACCAAATCCAAAGCCGCCGCAACGGCTCCGGTTAAGTCGCCTGCATCAAGAAGTTTTTTGGCTGTTTCCATAGTCCCTCGCCTATTGAAGTAAGTTTTGCGGTGCTTTCACCTGACGGAAAATATTCTTGTCGAAAAGGTCTCCGCCGCTCGGTTTGATCGTCGCCGAAATTCCTTTGCCGCCGATGCTGTAGCCCAACGCGTACTCGCCGCCCGGCTGTTTCGAAGCCTTTCCGGCATCGACGAAGCGGAACAGTCCCCAGTTGCCGGGGAACTTAAGCGTTCCGGGAGCATCCGGCACCGACGATTTCGTTGCCGGTGCGGGAGAATTTGTGTTCGTCGCCGGAGGCGGAGCTGTTGTGGTTGTCGCCGGTGCCGACGATGCCGAGCTCATGATCACACCGGTCTCTGCAGATGCCGCCGCCGGGAAAGTTCCCTTGATCGAGGAAGTTCCCTCGGATGTGATCTTTTGGCCGTCGATGACGACCTCGATGATCGCTTCTTTGCCCGGTTTGAAGCTGAACTCGTATTCAAATTTCGGAGTTGGACTCGTTCCGAATAGCGCCTTTCTGAGCGCGAATGCATTATTCAGATACGCGACAAACTCGTCGCTAAATTTCACGTCGGCAGTGTCCTTCATCTTGAGCTGACCATTCGATTCTTCGAAATATTTCTTCAGCCGCTCGTCGTAGAATTTGGAAAGTTTGCCGTCCACCGGATTGAGATATGCAGTCAATTTCGTGAGATCGGACTCGGCCTGGCCATCTTCGAACGGGTAGCCTTTCTCGATCTCTTTCGCCGCCGGGAGGATCTGTTCCGTCCACGCTTTCGATATCTGCGTTTTGGCATCGGCGCCGAGCAGGCCTTTCAGATTGCCGAGCGGCTCTTGGATCAAAACCGCCAACTCCTGCGACGACGGCGTTTCGCCAAATCCTTGGATAAGGTTTGAAACCGCAGTTTCGCCGGCCCGCAATTTGAGTTTGTCGTCCTTGTCGTTCGCCAGATCCTGAGCGATCTCTTTCAGCTGATCGGCGGAGATGCCGCTGAAACGATTCGATATCTTGCCGATCTCGGCACGATATTTTTCGATCGCAGCGTTCTCTTTTTCTTCTTTCTTACCAACGAAGGTGAACAGTGGGCGGAATTCCTTTTCGGTTTGCGTTGAGCCGCCAGTTTCTTTGTTCTCCGCTGTAAATATGAAACTCTTGATCCATTCCCACCAGCCTTGAA
>JBBRUA010000002.1:0-32196 GCA_038248245.1 Pyrinomonadales bacterium
CACCACGTCGCCGCAGAGGACCGTAAGGCGTCGGAGGTTTCGATCAAAGACATCATGCAACCGCTTGCGGCATGCTGCAAGACAAATGAAACATTGGAAGAGGCCGCTCAAAAAATACGGTGCCGTTTTGTATGGTGATGGTTGCAGCTCGCGGCCTAGTAGCGACCGGCTCTCAACACATCGACCTAATCGCCAACGCACTCGGAGTGATCGTGTGTTTTTCAGCGGGTATGATCCTTATACCGCAATATGGAGCTGTCGGCGCCGCCGTCGCCCAATTTCTTTCGTTTTTGTTAATGTCGCTGGTCGAGGTCGGATATCTGTCCAGGAAGATCGCAGGCTTTAATATGTGGCGAGTCGCCTCGATATCCTCCGCCGGTCTTCTGTTAACTTACATATTTAAGTGGAAAGAATAGGTTTTTGGCACTCTTTGCTAGATGAAGATCGTTTCACATTGTTGAGGCAGACGGCCAACGACAAGGTCAAAGTCTAAACGTAGTATCAAATGCACGAATATCGATTTCAAACGAATACAGCAGAACTGACAGCGGAGATCTCGGACGTCCCCACTCACAAGTGCGGAACAACCGCGCCGACGACAAAACCGCGAATCCTGATGGTCGGTATGCATTTGACAAAAACCCGCGGCGGAATTTCGACTCTCATTTCGGAGATTCTCAAGTCGCCGCTAAAAGATGATTTTGATCTGACCTATATCGAATCTCAGGCTGAAGATTTCGGAAGGGCCGGCAAGCTCGTTTTGGCTTTCAAAGCGATCGTTAAATTTATTTCGACCTCGATGTTCAAGGCTCCGGATCTCGTTTACGTTCATCTCGGCAGTAATGCCAGCCTTTATCGCGAGTCGATTTTTATTCTCTTTGCGAGGCTGATGAGAAAAAAGGTTATCGCTCACTTTCATGCCGGCGACATAGACACGTACTTTCCGAAGCAGTCGCGAATCGGACAGAGATATATTCGACGGGCTCTTGCGGCCTGCCCCGACTTTATCGCGGTTTCGCAGGAATCCGCTAGCCAACTGCGTACGTTTGTCGGTTCGGCAAATATCTCAGTCATACCGAACGCCATCGACACCTCTATATTTGTAAATCCCGAAAGCGAATCGAGCCGTAAGAACCGTGACGGCCCGATCAAAATACTGTTCGTCGGTGCGATGGGGAAATTGAAAGGCGAAAGAGATTTGGCAAATGCACTGGCGATCATCAAAAAAAGCGGAGCTAACGTCAAAACGTCCTTTCTCGGATACGGGGCGGATAATCTTGGCATTTATTGCGAAGAGCTTGGTGTCACAAATCTGATCGAGTTTATGGGTGCGATACCGATGGACCAGCGGATCAAATTCTTCAATGAAGCGGATATCTTTGTACTTCCGACGTACGCCGAGGCGATGCCGATGTCGGTTATAGAAGCGATGGCCGCCGGTCTGCCCACTATCTCAACCACGGTCGGAGGCATTCCCGAACTCATCAACGACGGAGAAGACGGGCTCTTAATACGACCCGGCGACGTTAATGCTTTGGCCAAACAGATATTATTTTTGGCACATAACAAAGACGCAAGGCTCGAAATGGGTCGCCGGGCACAAGAAAGGGCTCGGAAAAACATGGATATCTCAGAATATTCGAATAGATTGAAGAGACATCTTTTTCCAAGATGCTCATCGTAGATCCAAGTTATGATCGACACTAAACTGCTTATAAAGCGTTCTATCAAATCTGCTGCCTCGATGGCCAAATCGAGAATGCCGAGGCGCTCGCTCTCACGCGAAAATGTAAATATTATCGCGTACCATCGGGTTGTGGCGGACATTAAAAAAGCAGAGGATGAGTCATATTATGGCCTCGTTGTTTCCACCTCTACCTTCCGCAAACATTGTGAGCTATTGAAGCAGAATTACAACGTTGTCTCGCTTGAACATGCGGCAGATGTATTGAAAGGGAAACGACGGTCACATCGTCCGCTCGCCGTAATTACCTTCGACGATGGTTATCTCGATTTTTATGAGGAAGCGTTTCCGATATTGACGGAACTGGGACTAACGGCAACCGTTTTTCTTCCGACTACCTGTATCGGCCAGGATCAGCCATTGGCCCATGATCGGTTGTTCTGGCTTTTGCGCCTCGCCTCGAAAAACGCGATTGAGGTCGCACCTGCCCTTGAGCGTGCCGGCGTGTCATCCGCCGTTGTCCGATTGTTTTCGGGCGCTCGTAATTTCCATGTTTTGACCGAACGATTAGTCCATTTGCCTGATAATACTCGCGAGAAGGTTATAGCGGAATTAGAAGGTGTAATTCCGCAGTTTAGAGAATATCCACGTGAATTTAGGCTGCTGGATTGGGATCAAATTCGCGAGATGTCGTCAGCCGGCATTGGATTTGGCGGGCATACTGCTAATCACGTAGTTCTGCCGATCGAATGCGGATTGACCGCCGAATCCGAGATCGCCAAAAGCAAACGCGAGCTTGAAAGCCATATCAAACGAGATGTAACGACGTTTGCATATCCGAATGGCGAATATGATCCGGCGATCCGCAAACTGGTAATCGACGCGGGATTCAAGGTTGCCGTGACGACCGAGAAGAAATTGAACCGGCCCGGAACCGATCCGCTGGCACTTGGCCGATTTAGCTTATGTGAGGAATCGACGCGCGGAATACGAGGTGTTTTCTCACCTAAGATCGCAGCCCTCAGACTGGGCCTATAAGAAACATACAAAATAGCGTCGAAATCGCACTTATCTAGGCACCCAACAATAGTAATTATAGAATTCGATACTCGTTTTCACCCTCGTTTTGGATCCTCGTCAGTCATATATTTTGGCGCTCTGCCGCTCCGCGACAGAATCAATCTATTACAAATCGCCACCTTCTCCCTTAAAAAGAAATCAAAGCTAAATTGGAAATATATTGCCTTTATATCTTTAGACAACCAAGGAAGTAACTCTTTTGTTTTGTTTGAATACGCGATACGTGACTGATGAATTATGAGTGTAGCAATTATTACAGGTTGTTCGGGTTTGATCGGTAGCGAGGCCACCCGATTTTTTCATGAAATGGGTTTTGATGTTGTCGGCATCGACAACAATATGCGGGAGTATTTTTTCGGCGCGGACGGCTCCGTTGACTGGAATACTAAAACGCTGACGCGAACCTTGCCAAACTTTACTTATTACGGCGAGGACATTAGAGACCAGGAAGCTATCCGGAAGATCTTTGGACGATACGGAAAGAATATTTCGGTTGTGATCCACGCTGCGGCGCAACCGAGCCATGATTGGGCTGCAAAAGAGCCGTTGACCGATTTCAGCGTCAATGCGACCGGAACATTGATAATGCTTGAGGCTACACGCGAGTTTTGCCCTCAAGCTTCATTCATTTTTACCTCAACAAACAAAGTTTACGGCGACACGCCGAACTCGCTACCGCTGGCGGAACTTGAAAGCCGCTGGGAGATAGATGAATCGCACCCGTATTTCGAACACGGTATCGATGAAATGATGAGCATCGATAGCTCGAAGCACAGCATTTTCGGCGTCAGCAAGGTCGCAGCCGACGTGATGACCCAGGAATACGGCCGCTATTTCGGTCTCAACACCGGCGTTTTTCGCGGCGGATGCCTGACTGGACCGGCCCATTCAGGGGCAGTCCTCCACGGATTTCTGGCTTATCTCGTCAAATGCGTGGTTTACGGCAATCATTACACAATTTTTGGCTATAAGGGCAAACAGGTTCGCGACAACATTCACTCTAACGATCTAGTCCGGGCATTTTGGCACTATTGTCAGGATCCGAAAGCCGGAGCCGTCTATAACATGGGCGGAGCACGCCATAGCAACTGTTCAGTGCTCGAAGCGATAGAAATTGCCGAAAAAGCGGCAAACAGGCCGCTCAGCTTTAGCATTTCAGAACAGAATCGCGAAGGCGACCATATATGGTGGATCAGCGACGTTCGCCGCTTTCAACAGGATTACCCCGACTGGCAGCATGAATACGACCTAAAAACCATCATCAGGGAGATCGTTGACGCTACGACAGAAAAATATGTCGAGGAGAGGAAATTTGAACGCATCGCGGCATAAGTTCAGCCGATCAGGAGATTTATGCTCGATTTTGGGAAACAAAATGTGTTAGGCGTGGGCATTGATGCGGTCGATTACGAAGCAGCAGTCGAAAAGATCGTTTCTGCCGCCTCGGACCGCCGTCCATTCGCCGTCAGTGCATTGGCCGTTCACGGCGTAATGACCGGCGCCCTTGACGGGATTCACCGTCACCGGCTCAATAACCTAGACCTGGTCGTCCCCGATGGCCAGCCGGTTCGTTGGGCTATGAAATGGCTTTATGGCGTTACGCTGCCAGATCGTGTTTATGGGCCTACCTTGACCCTGAAGGTCTGTGAACGAGCGGCGAAGGATGGCCTCGGCATTTACCTATACGGTAGTCAGGAAGACGTTTTGGCGAAATTCGCAGATAACCTTTCCGAAAAGTTTCGGGGACTTAGAATTGTCGGCAGCCAGCCTTCTAAATTTAGAAACGTGTCGGCGGCAGAGCAAATAGAAATCGCTCAAACGATTCGCGACAGCGGTGCTTCGATAGTTTTGGTCGGGCTCGGATGCCCGAGGCAGGAAACCTGGGTCTTTGAGAACCGCGACCTGATAGGGATGCCGATGATGGCCGTCGGGGCTGCCTTTGATTTTCATGCGGGCACGGTTTCACAGGCGCCTGATTGGTGCCAGAAACGCGGTCTTGAGTGGCTTTATCGCCTCGTCCAAGAGCCGCGACGTCTCTGGAAACGATACGTCTATCTAAATCCGCTGTACATTATGCTGGTATTCCTGCAATTCACAAAATTACGCTCCCTTGCCCTCGAAGACAACAT
The DNA here is from genome assembly GCA_038248245.1 of Pyrinomonadales bacterium. GTDB lineage: Bacteria > Acidobacteriota > Blastocatellia > Pyrinomonadales > Pyrinomonadaceae > OLB17. Next base: position 4,894 of record JBBRUA010000002.1, read on the forward strand.
TTCACCAACGGGTCAGATTCGATTCGGTTGATCTGCGGTGTCAGACGTGGTTATTCCAAAAGCAAAATTTAAGGGCGCTACTTGTACAGCTCCGGTAAGCGGCCGTTCGGCCTCCGTATCTGTGTCTCTTATTTTCCTAGGTCTCATTTTTCTAACTTCGTGTCTGGTCAAAGCGACGACATCGGTGGACACAAAAGAACTACGACTGCCGAAAAGTGAGCTCGCACTTAGGCAGGCAAACGAAAACATTGAAAAATACAGGAAAGGCGATGTCAGGATAAGGGTGGTAGACGCCCGCGGACGGGCCGTGCAGGGGCTGAAACTTCAGATCAAACAGATTTCGCACGATTTTAAGTTTGGCTGTTATTTGAAAGTTGATGATTTGGCTCCCGAAAAATTACCCGATTACGAGCGATATTTTTCCAGGCTCTTTAACTATTCAGTGATAGGCAATTACTGGGATTTTGTCGAAAACAAGCAGGGGTCTGCGGACTTTACCTGGCTTGACCGCGAAGCGGCATTGAGCCGCAAACTTGGAGCACGGGTTCAAATGGCCCCGATACTTTGGGGAACCAACGACGCCGGAACGCCGAAATGGCTTCCGCGAAGTAAAGACGCCTTGATGCCGATTCTAAAAGACCGCGTTCAGTCATCGGTGATTAAAAGCGGTGGTTTGATCGACGAATTGGAGGTTGTTAATGAACCTCTTGCTCCGAAAACAGATAAATTCGCCGAGAGCGTCGGCGACGATTATATAGCGTCGGCATTTAACTGGGCACGCGAGGCAGGCCCGAACAAAAGGCTCCTGATCAATGAATACGGCGTGTTCGGCTCGGTCGTCGCTCATAACTACAACCGCGATAAGTATTTTGCACTTTTGGAAGATCTGATAAAACGCAAGGTCGCGATCGATGTGATCGGGATACAGGCTCACGCAAACGGGGAATGGTATTCGCCGGCGAATGTAGCCGAGCAACTCGAGCGATATGCCTCATTTGGTAGGCCGATCCAGATCACTGAATTTAGTGCTCAGACACTTGAATACGACGACCGAAAAACACCGATGCGGATCAGTGGTTCTTATCGAAACGGTATTTGGGATGAAGAAAAACAAGCCGAGTTCTACCGCGAATTTTACGCGATCGCTTTTGGAAATCGGCAGGTCGAAGCGATTACAACTTGGGGGCTCGACGACGAACGGTCATGGCTACCGGGTATCGGATTGTTAGATAAGGATGGAAGGCCAAAGGCGTCATATACGGCGCTTGATTCCCTTATAAATAAAGAGTGGAAAACGTCGTTCGAAGGATCCACAGATGGAAACGGAACACTAGGGTTTCGGGGGTTTTATGGAAATTACGAAATTCTGGTTCCGGACGGAAGCTCAAAGCCGGTTAAATTCGTTCTCGAAAAAGGTAGATCAAACGAATGGGCTGTACGTTTACCCGTCTAATCTGATGGAAACAACGACCATTAGGGGCGGTATCGAGATCATCGGCGCGATAGCCGCCGAGTGGATCGAACTATGTGAGGAGGGAGCGAGTAATAATCCGTTTCTGCGTCCAGAATGGTTTTCGTCCTTCGTGAAAAACTTTGACAGTGAAATAGAATTGATAACCGTTCGGTGCGACGGCAAGTTACGCGCCCTTATCCCGCTCGTCAGCAAAAGAAGCAGAATTCACGGCTTACCGGTAAGAAATCTTCAGGCGGTTTTTAACCTCAACACACCTCGATTTGACCTCATTCACGGGGCAGACGAATCTCAACGCAGCCAGGTCGTCGAGGCGCTTTGGGGTGAGATGAAGAAGAACTCAGCCTGGGATATGATCGAGATCCGTTTGGTTAAAAAAGACAGTTGGCTCACCGATTTGCTCGTACTCGCAGCCGGTGAAAAATACCCGACCGGAATTTGGCCGATGGACGGTGCTCCGTTTATCGATTTGCCAGAGAACAATGACGGTCACGGAACCGAAAATTACTTTAAAGGTCCGCGCCAACACTTCGGTAAAGAGCTTGATCGAAGGACGCGTCGCCTGAGTGAATTAGGACAAGTTGAATTTCACGTAACAAATGAGTACTCGGTCGATCTGATCAAGCGATATCTCGACCTTGAAAATACCGGCTGGAAAGGCCGCGGCGGAACCTCGGCGGTTTTGGATAAAAACGTTGCCGCCCTTCACCACGACTTTGCGTCCGCAATTGAACCAAACGGCCACCTTCATGCCTACGAACTTAGATTAAACGGTCGAACGATCGCCATGAGCCTCAACGTCAGGACCGGCAATCAGATGTTTCATTGGCGAACATCATTCGACGAGGCCTATTCGAAATACTCACCGGGAAATTTGCTTTTCCGCAAGCTCTTTTTTGACTGTCTTGCACAAAACGTCGGTAAGATCGACTTCCTAAGTCCGTCAACGCCAAACAAACTGACATGGGCGACGGGCGAACGAGAACACGTCGCATTTTACATTTTTCAGCGTAGTTTTAGGGGTTGGCTGGTACAGGGCTGGAAATTCTCGGTAATTGACCGTATTCGTAAAATAAGGTCGTCACGCCGCCGCAGAGTGAACTAGCTTTTGGAACGACTATTGCTACCGTGAAGAAAAGAGGAATTATGCAATCAAAACAAACAACATTCATTCCGCGCAATGTGGCCTTAACGCTGTTGGCGGTCGCAGCAATGCTCATTCTAGCCAGCTCGGCATTCCTCGCCATTGATTCGCTTACCGGATACACCTCGATATTGATCCATAAGGCCATGAAGCTGTTTTATGTAGAGCTTGAGTTGAATGTCCCGGCGTTTTTCTCGACGCTTTTACTATTGTTTGCTTCAATACTTCTTTTTACGATCTCATTTCTCAAACGACAGGAATCGGATCGCTTTACAATTCAATGGATCGTTCTCGGAGCAGGTTTTCTGTTTATGTCGTTTGACGAAATAGCAGCGATTCACGAACGTTCGATCGAACCAATGCGGGCAATTATGGGAGAAGGGAGTCTGGGCGTGTTCTATTTTGCCTGGGTTGTGCCTGCGATTGTTCTAGTTGTTTTTTTGGCACTCTATTTCCTAAAATTCCTTTTCAACCTTCCTGCGAGAACCCGATATACCTTTATCATCGCAGGCATCATATTTTTGGGAGGCTCGATCGGAGTGGAAATGATCTCAGCACATTCCACCGAGTTATACGGGAAGGAGACTTTGATGTATATGGTGCTTACGACGATTGAAGAGATGTTCGAAATGGGCGGCGTCATTCTATTTATCTATGGATTGCTTTCGTATATGGCAGAGTTCTATACGGACTTTAGTTTTCGGATTACCGCAACCGTTCCGCCGCTTGCACAGGCCGCCCGCAAAACCCGCCTTGTGCCGGTCCTTTCCAGCATCACTCTACATCTCGTTGCTCTTTCACAACGTAAACTTTAAGGCAGGTCATGAGGTCGGTTTCGGCGGACATCAGTTTGAGACTAAGAAATGGTTAATACTGCAAAACCTAGCAGCAATATATCGGTCGCTAGAACCGATTCCGAGAATGCGTTTGACCTTCTACACGACGATTGGCTCGACTTATTTGCCGTCTCTGGCTCCGCCCCGTTCTTATCCTGGGAATGGCAATCGACATGGAACACATCGTTCGGATCCAGTGGTGAGCCGTTCATCTTAAAGACCTATCGCGGCAACCAATTAATTGGCATTTTTCCGCTCCGTGTGCAGAAAAAGCGACTGCTGGGAATACGTCTAAGAAGGCTTGGTTTTATTGGCGAGGAAACAGGCGGTGCTGACTATCTCGATTTAATTTCCAGACCCGAAGATCGTTTGCAGGTCTTGTCTTCAAACCTTTCATTTCTACAAAAAAATGGTCACCTAGATCTCTTATGTTTAGAGAATATGCCCGCAGTCTCACAGACAGTTTCAGTTCTGCGGGATTCCAGCTTGACCGGCGGACGTTTGCGATACAGCGAATCTCGGAGTTCCGTGTGTCCAAAAATCGATCTTTCCCTTGGATGGCCCTCGGTTCTCATACATAGCAGACGCTCCTCCAATTTCAAGCGCCGTCTCAAGCAGATCGAAAAGATGCCCGAATTTGAATTCCGGTCGGTGTCTGCATCGGCTGAGGTCGGTGCGGCATTTGAAAGGTTTCTGTTGCTGCATGAAAAACGTTGGTCGGCCGACGGCGGCTCGGAACTTAGCGGGCATCCAAGACTGATCGCTTTTCAACGCGATGTTGTTCGGGCAATGGCCGATACCGGTTTGCTCAGATTTGATGAGCTTTGGATCGAAGGAGAATGTCGGGCGTCCGTATATGGTTTTGACGACGGACGAACCTTCTATTACTACAATGCCGGCTATGACCCTGAATGGGCTAAGTTCAGCGTCGGACTTGTTCTGATCGGACTTTCGATCCGAAATGCGGTCGAACGCGGAAATCGTGTATATGATTTTTTGCGGGGAGAGGAAACATACAAATTTGATTGGGCAAACCAAACGGAAGAATTAGTGTCCGCAACCCTCGCTCAAAAGACGTTACCTGTCACAGCACATGTGGCTTTGGGCCGGCTAAATACAAGCCTGCTCGATATTTCAAGATCGGTGTTGCCGGCATCTGTTGCTGAAAGACTAAAGAAATGGCGGCGACAGGCGAAGAGGAATTATCGGCTTCTAGACATGGAAGCGGAGAGTGCCTGAAGGTTTATGAATCGTACCGTTTCAATAGTAATTATCGGCCGTAACGAGGAGCAATCAATCGCCCTATGTGTCGTTGCCGCCCAAGCCGCTGCCGAACGGATCGGCGGAGCTGAGATTGTTTTCGTTGACTCAGCCTCGACCGATAATACCGTTTCCGTGGTTCGATCTTTAGGTGTTAAAGTTGTGGCGATGCCGCCGGAGATTAAACTTTGCCCCTCGGCCGGGCGTTTCGTCGGCTCGAAGTATGCACAAGGCGAATTCATTTTGTTTCTCGATGCAGACACGCTGATCTATAAAGACTTTCTCTCCGCCGCAATCGAACATTTTCGTCTTGATCCGTCCCTCGGCGGCGTCAACGGGCGGATCGACGATCTGGATCAAGACGGTGAAGTAATCTATGGATACGAGGACAGATTCGACGACATTGCTGATGTTAAGTGGCTTCGCGGTCCGGCTTGTTTTTACCGCAAAGACGCACTTCTGGCTGTGGGATCGTTCAATCCAAATGTTGCGATGGAGGAGGAAGCCGAACTCGGTCTGAGGTTCGTTCGAGCAGGTTGGAGGTTGCAGATCATCCCAATACCCATGGCGTGTCATACGCGTTGTTATCACGTGGAAACCTTCTCGGGCATGACCTCAACATTCAAACGCGACTTTGTTTCGGGACGTTTGGGCGAAATAACAAAAACTATTCAACACGCGTTTCAGGCGGGCAACGGGTTGGCATTTTGCTCATTACGACTCAAAACAACAATCATTTTCTTCGTCTGGCTCATCCTTTTGGCGGTGTGTTTGCTGTTGCCCGAATCGGTCAACCCGAAACTCATCTTTTCCGCATTATTTGGATTTGGCCTTTTAGCAATTTTTGCAAAAAAACGGAATATTTTCCTAACCCTTCTATTTATCCCCAATAAGATCCTATGTTTGGTCGATCTGTTGGCGGGCATTCCCAAGATAAGTTTAACGAGTTCACAATATCACCACCTCAACCCGATTGATCGATCGCCCGACGAAGCCTGTAACCGGCGATGAGCAGTAAACGCGTTACGGGCACCTAATACGTGCCCGTAACGCTTAATTTAAGTGGCATCCGCAGGTAAGACTCGTGCCCTTATACCCGTTGTTAAAATGCCAGGTCTCGCGGTAACATACGTAACTGCCGGTCAAGGGTAACTTTTTAGCTTACTATTTTCATCAGGATCCCATTCCCTTCAGAAACTCAAGACCCTCGATACCCTCGTTACGTCCGTATCGAGATTATTTGACCATAGGGCGCCTTTACCAATGCGATGTAATGGTGATAACCACAAAAAGATGGCCGCCTGCGAAATGGCTATCTCGATCCATACCATCTCGTTCCACTCAGAAACATCAATGAAATGTTGTAAGTCCTCTCCAAAACCAAGGCGTCGCCGGAGCCCTTCGCGGACATCTGGCTTGATTAGTCAAAATTCATCCGCCGCATCAGTTCGATAAAGCGCTGTTCATTTCGGAGATTGTTCCATTTCGGCTCGACTTTAAGAAAAACTACTTTCGGATCGCGCTGTTCAAAGGCTGTTTCAAGCCATTCGAGCGATTTCTCAGTTTTACCAAGCCCGTTATAAATCATCGCTAAATGATTCGGCGGAACGAAACGGGTCGTTGATAGTTTCAGTAGTTCGTTCAGTAAGGCTTGGGCTTCGTTGCGTTTGCCCGATTTCGCGAGAGCGTAGCCCTCAAAGGCGAGAGACACGGTTTGAGCGGGAGCAAGCTCTTTAGCTTTGCGGGCTTCGGCGACGGCTTCCGCGAACATTCCTTTTTCGATGTAGACGCTCGAAGCGAATAAATGCGGAAACCAGAAATTCGGCGCGAGCTCAAAGGTTTTGTTCAATCGTTCTAAAGCTTCATCAGTTAGACCAGCATGATTTAAAATTTGGCCTTCGAGCGCACCGGCAAACGGAAACAGCGGATCGAGTTCGCGGGCACGTCTGGCTTTGACCAGTGCTTCGTCGTGTCGCCCCAGATTGGAGAGCAAATGGGCGTAAAGAAGATGAGCATTGATGTCGTCGGGGTTGAGTTCGAGAGCGCGTTTGTATTGATTTTCGGCTTCGCTCCAGTTCCAATCGCCCCAAAAAAGCGTCGAACCGAGAGTGGTATGACCGTCGGAGAGATTTTCGTCAAGCTCGACTGCTCTGAGAGCCGCCGTTTTCGATTTCGGCATAAATTCGGTCGGCGACATCTCGCTACCGACCGCCAGCGAGCGATATGCATCCGCTAGTCCGGCGTAGGCGAGCGCGTAATTCGGATCAATTGCGATCGCCTGTTGAAAATTAGAAATGCCAGTTTGAATTTCCTGAGGCGTTAGTTTGAAAACGTGAAAGCGTCCTCTCTGATACAGCTGATAGGCTTCCGGATTTTCCGTCGGATGTTTTGCCAGTTCTCGCTGTTCTGAGTCGGTTAACTTTCCGCGCAGATTGGTCGCGACAGCTTGGGCTATCTCGTTTTGCGCGGCGATCAGGTCGGCGGAACTTTTGACATACTGATTGCCCCAGATCTGCGAATCGTCTTCAGCGTTGATCAAGCGAACGTTTATCACGATCCGATCGTCTAGTTGCTTAATGTCGCCCGTCACGAGCGTTTCCACGCCTAATTTCGCGGCGATGTTTTTTGTGTCGGTTTGATCGTTCTTAAAGCGAAAGGCTGAATTACGAGACATCACGCGTAAGCTGGATATCCGTGACAGATTATTGATGACGCTTTCCGTCAGTCCATCCGACAGGTAATCGATTTTCGGGTCGTTTCCGATGTTGACGAGCGGCAGAACGGCGACTGATTTTTTTTGGTTCGCGACGGAAACAGGTTTTTGTGAGTTGTACAAATAAAAGCCGAGACCGACAATAGCAAAAAGCAAAACAACAGAAAAAAGGGCGACTAGCGGCTTACGTTGCTTGAATTGTGCTGTGAAATTATTGTTGGCTGCTTCTGTGCGATTATTCGTCTCGCCCGTTGTCCCTCGGAAAAGTTTGGGGTTGCTTTTTTCATCTAGCGGGCGAGATTTTTCCAGACGCTCATCGAAAGCAAGATTTTCCCGCAGATTTTTCAGATCCGTGAGCAGATTCTTCATTGTTTGATAACGCTCGTCACGTTTTTTGCGGAGCGTTTTCACAACAATGCGTTGCAATTCGTCGGGCGTATCTGATGAAAATCTCGTTAAAGGAGGCGGCTCGCTGTTTATTAAATTCGCAAACGTCTCTGACATCGAATCGCCCGCGAACGGCGTTCTGCCGGCGATCATTTCGTAAAGCACGACACCAAAACTGAAAATATCCGTTCGCTCATCAACCTTTTCACCTTTTGCTTGCTCAGGCGACATGTAGTTGATGGTTCCAAGAATTACACCCTGGGCAGTTTGATTGTGCTTGACGGTTGAGGCTTCAAAACCCACGGCTTTCTGTTCTACTAGTTTCGCCAGACCGAAATCTAAGATCTTAACGAAACCGTCGGGGCGAATCATAACATTTTCGGGTTTAATGTCGCGATGAACGATTCGTGCATGATGAGCCGCGCACAGGGCGTTAGCGATCTGAATCGAAATATTCAGCACTTCTGACAGCTTCGACGGTGACTTTTCGAGATTATCGCGCAAAGTTTCACCCTCGATAAACTCGCTGACAATGTAGTTAGAGTTTTCCGCTGTCCCGATCTCGTGGATCACCAAGATGTTTGGATGATTGAGAGCGGACGCGGCTTTCGCTTCTTGAATGAATCGGCTTAAATTCGATTCATGAGCGGCAAATTTTTCGTTGAGAACTTTAATGGCGACCGAGCGTTCGAGTTTAGTGTCTTTCGCCAGGTAAACTTCGCCCATTCCGCCAGCGCCGATTTGCCGGACAATTTCATAATGCCCGAAACTTCGACCGGCTTCGAGGATCTTATTTTGCCCGATAAAGTCGGCGACTTCGTGAGCGGCGGGCTGCTCCATAAAGCTCCCGGCGTTTTCGAACGAGTTGAGCAGTGATTCGACCTCACGGCGTGTTTCTAAGTCGCCGCTGCACGCAACATCGATGTAGGCTAAACGCTTCGCTGGCGCTACTTTAATGGCGTCAGCAAAGATCCGCTTTGCATTATCCCAACTCCCGTTAGTCATTTACCTCGTTAGTTCACGGTGTAACCATGCCTTTGCCATTGCCCAATCGGTAGCTACCGTCGTGCGTGAAATACTCAGTGCATCAGCGGTCTCGTCCAGGGTCAAACCGCTGAAATAACGCAGTTCTACAATTCGAGACTGCTGTTCGTCCAATTTTTCAAGTCGCGTCAATGCCTCGTCTAAAGCCATTAGATCAACGCTTCTTTCTCTAGCGGCGACGTTCATCGCCTCTTCGTTTAACGTCAGCCTGATCGCTCCGCCCCCGCGTTTCTCTCGCTTTTTCGACCGGGCATAGTCGACCAAGATTCGACGCATTAGGCTCGCGGCGATGGCAAAAAAATGAGTCCGGCTTTGCCAATTCACGTCGCGTTGGTCAACTAATTTTAGATAAGTTTCATGAATCAACGCTGTAGTCTGGAGCGTATGACCCGCCCTTTCGCGGTGCAAGAAATTCGCTGCCTGGCGGTGCAGTTCTTCGTAGACGAGCGGTAGCAAGCCCTCCAACGCCTCTCGATTTCCGCCGCTCCAGTCGCGCAGCATTCGAGTTATTTCGGGATCTTTATTCCTCATGGTTAAACAGAATTCTTTGGCTTGACGAGGTCATTATACCCGAGAAATTGAGAACTAGATAATTTTGTTGACTCATCCAGGAAAAAAAACTGTACGTTTTTTCTGCCTTTGTCGCGGTTATAAGTGAAGACAAAAATTTTAACGATTTATCAGGGAGGATTCTTATGTCAGGCACAAAAGTTTTATTGCTCATTACCACTACATTATTGATATCGACATTTTTGAATGTCGGGATTCACGCACAGACTAGCTCGATCCTAGCGGTCGGACTGAAAAGGCCCGTAAAAATTATCTACGCGCAAAAGCAAGGGGTTTTTCTTGTATCTGAAAATGGCGATGTTCAGATTCCTAACAGCGGGCGTGTCTCGATACTTACGAACGAGGGTGCTCGTTATACCTTGATCGACGGACTACCTTCGGGACCTACACCGCCGAATCTCGATAATTCGGGGCCATCGGCGATGGTGATCCAAGGCGAAAAGCTGTACATCCTTATCGGAAACGGTAACGCAACGCTTAACGGGCCTGCTCAGGGCAGCGAGATCCCGAATCCAAATCCGAATTCACCGATCTTCAGTTCCGTGCTGGAATTTCAATTCTTGCCGCTAGGGTTTCGCCCCGGCAGAAACGAATATCAACTCGCGCCCGGCGACCATACGAGGCTCGCGAATGGTGAAACTATACTCTTAGGCAATACCGGTGCCCCGAGAGCCCAGATGAGATTAGTTGCTGACTTTCCAAATTTCACTCCTGCGCCGAGACCGGACGTTCCGAACAATGTTCGGCCCTCGAACCCTTTTGGTGTGGCTGCTCACGCAAATACGCTCTATGTGGCGGACGCAGCTCAGAACAACATACGTACGGTTGAAGTATCGACGGGAACCGTCGGAACCTTAATTACATATCCGTCGAGAATGAACCCGACTCCGGTCGGCCCGCCATTTATAGAGCCCGTTCCCGACAGCCTAAGGCTTTTCGGCAATAAACTGTTGGTGACGTTTTTGACCGGATTTCCGTTTCCGGCAGGCGTAGCAAACGTACGACAATATGACCTCGACAGCGGCGGGGAATCTCAGATTATTGGTGGTTTAAGTATGGCGATCGACGCTTTGCCATTCGAAGCGACCGGCTTTTGCAGTTCATTTTACACACTAGAGCACAGCACAAATTATCTAATGGGTGCTCCGGGCCGACTTCAGCGATTTGACACTCCAAACGGTCCGCCAGTGCTCATCTCAAACACTCTCGTTACGCCAACCAGCATGGCTCGGTACCCCGCAACCGGCGATCTGCTGGTGACGGAAATTTCGCCAGGACGAATCACACGCATAAGCAATATTCCGGGAGCGATCAGCGTGGACCCCGCGTCGGAAATCAAAGAGTTCTGACGGAATAGTTGTCAGTTCTGATCTTTTGGAGATTACAACAGCATGAAAAACATCAGCATCCTAATATTGATCGTCCTTCTGACTGGGTCGGCTCTGGCACAAAGCACGGGTTTTAACTTTCAGGGGCGGCTGAACGACGGCACGAATCCGGCGAACGGGCAGTATGACCTGCAGTTTGGCCTCTTCAACGCCATCACGGGCGGCACGCAGATCGGCTCGACCGTTCCTCGCCCCGCAACGGTATTGATCAACGGCGTGTTTAGCGTGACACTCGATTTTGGAGCGACGGCGTTCAATAATCCGAACACCGTCTTTATCGAAATTGGCGTAAAACCTGCCGGAAGTCCGAACGCGTTTACGATTCTAGGTCCGCGCCAACAATTAACCGTCGTCCCGTTTGCGGTGCGGGCAACGAATGCGACTAACGCCGACACCGCGATGACGGCAAACAACGCCCTGTCTCTCGGCAACTTCTCGGCTTCCAGTTATGCTCGGCTTAATGTTCTTAATGTAGGCGATCTGAAAACTAATGGCGATGTCGTGCTTGACGGCAATATTCTCCAAGCCAGCAACTCAAGCGGAGCAATCAAGGCGATGGCGCGCATCCGCGTTATGCGCTCCGGTTTTCCATCAACGACGGCAACGGTTGTTAATTGTTTCAGCGGCGTCGTTCCAGCAGGTACCCCAAACTGCGGAATTACGTTCGGCAGTACGATCGGTCCCGACAACGTCCTAATCAACTTTGGCTTTTCTGTAAGCAATCGCTTTATCTTGTTGACAGCCTTCAACGATACGGCATCTATATTAGGTTTTCCAAATGGGTCAACGGTTCAGATTGACGATACCACCACCAACGGCGGCTCAAGCGAATTTTTTATTTACATATTTTAGAAAATGCCGAAGATGCGAACGGAGATATTGAACAATGAAAACTCAAAAAATTAAATTTACGGCGTTGCCGATGATAATTCTCTTAGCGGCGTTTGTGCGGTTCGCGCCCGATGCCTCGGCTCAGATATTGAAGCCCGGCGAGCTGATCTACAGCCGCGCGGCGAACGTGGGGGAAAACTGTAGCTCGGGAGCGATTTGGGCAGTTGGTCAGGACGGCTCGAACGACCGTTTTATAGCGCAGGGGCATCACCCGCGCATTTCGCCCGACGGACGCTATTTGATGTTCAAGCGTTTTAACAGCAGTTCGCTTTGTTCGCCGTTCAGCATCGCGTCGGAATGGTGGATTCGTGATCTGGCTAGACGTACGGAGACGCAGTTGACCTTTAACTTTCAGCCGTCTTCGGGGCATTTTTTCTCACCTGAAACCAATCGCGGCGCCAATCAAATCGTTTTTAACGACGGTGCGGGCATTTGCCTGATGAATCTGGACGGGACGAATAAAGTCTGCACCAATATCCCAGCTTTAGATCCGATTCGCGGCGCGGGACATTCTAGTGTGCGCGGCACGGACAATTTGCTGCTGGTGCAGAATTTTCTGGACAATGCCGACGGCGGGCTTTACACATTAGCTTACGACACTTTGCAGAATCGCCAGAAAATTCCGAACACCATCGGGCGCGATTTGAACCCATCGTGGTCAAACGACGGGCAAAAAATCGCTTTCGCGGCTTTTCCTACAAATCGCGGCGAACCGTATTTTTTCACCAATTTGTTCACGATCGCACCGAACGGCGGAAATCGAACGCAGCTTACTTTTATTACGCAGTCGCTTGGCGACGGCTTTAGTTACAGCCTGATTTGGACGAAAGACAACCAGACAATTATCAATGCGGCCAAACTCAACGGCGTTGCAGGAATTTATAAGATCGCAGCGGGCAACGGCGCAATAACGCAGATTCCGATTACGCCCGGCGCCGCGCCCGAATGGGTCGGCGGTTTCGCACCCGTCTATTCAGAACAGCAAACCGCATCTTTTGGCGGCGGAGCAGCAAGCGGTGGAAATTTTTCGCTCGTTGATACCATTGGACAGGCGTTTGCCGGACAAACGTCGACTGGCGGTGCCTTCAATCTGCAAAGCGGTTTTTGGACCAATATTCCGTCCGCGCGAGCTCCGTTTGATTTCGATGGTGATGGTAAGACCGACCTTGCTATCTTTCGGCCTGCTCCGGCTGAGTGGTGGTATCTCCGCAGCGGTGACGGACAAAATCGCGCATTTCAGTTTGGCAGTTCGACCGATAAGATCGTTCCCGCCGATTATACCGGCGACGGCAAATCCGACATAGCTTTTTGGCGGCCGACAACCGGGCAGTGGTTTATATTGAGAAGCGAAGATTCCTCGTTCTTCGCCTTTCCGTTTGGCTCGAGCGGTGACACGGCCGTCCCTGCCGATTACGACGGCGACGGCAAAGCCGATGCGGCGGTCTTTCGTCCGTCCAGCTTGACTTGGTTTATCGCGAGATCTTCGGGCGGGACGACCATAAAGCAATTCGGAGCTTCGGGCGATGTTCCGACCGTGGCTGATTATGACGGCGATAGCAAGGCCGACATTGCCATCTATCGGCCGAACGCCGGAAACGGTGCGGAATGGTGGATAGACAGGAGTTCCGCGGGGTTGCTTGCGTTACAGTTTGGCTCAGCCTCGGACAAGGCAGTGCAGGGTGACTATACCGGCGACGGTAAAGCGGACATTGCCTTTTGGCGGCCCTCAACAGGAAACTGGTTTATTCTTAGAAGCGAAAATCTCACGTTCTTCGCATTTCCCTTCGGAGCGATTGGCGATGTTCCGGTTCCCGGCGATTACGACGGCGATGGCAAATGGGATGTGGCCGTATTTCGACAATCAAACTCGACATGGTTCGCACAGCGTTCGGGCGGAGCCACTCTTATTCAACAATTTGGCGTCTCAGGTGATATACCGCTGCCCAGCGCATTTGTTCCCTAACTGGGACTGAGCTGCGGAGTATTATGACTGTAATGCTTGAAAAAAATTGCTGCCTGCAGCCCGGCAGCAATTTTTATATAAATACTCCATCTCGCTCTCACCGATAACAAAAACAGATTAATTGTTGTCCGAAGCCTCGATCTTGAATCGGGTTATCGCAAATGTCACAAAGTGACAAGAGATCGCATCATCCAGCGTTCATTAACCTCGTCCGGCACCGGCACAGGATCAAAACGAACTTTGTACAACGGAAGGTCGAAGCAAATTTGGGACATCCAACAGAATAGAGTCATTCAGATCGTTAATGCTTACGCCGCGAAAAGGCTTTGCAAGTAAGACTCGAACTTACAACCCTTCGGTTAACAGCCCAGTTCTCGCTGTAACATACGTCACATAGCATAACAAAAGTCAGACGTTGACCCCTAAAAACATCCGATTTTGCCAACTTTACCCTTTTGTAAACCCCAAAATCCATAACATATGTAACATACGATAACATCGAGTCTTAGATAACTTTTTAAATAACCGTCTTGGTGATTATCTGGGCAACGAAGATCGTGCAGTTGTCATACGAAAAAGGTTACCCGCAAAAAGCTCTACCTGCCGAGCGATGTCTGGAAAACCAATCCGGTTAAGGTCAGCGCGGCGACGAGGGCGATGCGTATCTAGCTCGGAGAGCCATACCGACTGGCCTTAACATGCATTTCGTTAAGTGAGCGGTTGCGGAACAACGTTCGCCCCCCTGGATACTTGAATATTAACTTGCTTTTGATGGATACCAGCAAGCACCCGTAAACCATTGTTGCCCAAATTCGACCGAGACATACTTTTGCAACACAAATTCGATTTGGCCTCATATCAAACCTTCAACCACGCCGGTTATCTGGTCCGCCGGCCACAAGGTCGCATTTTTTCAGATTTTTGTAAACCACTCCAAACAATCTCCAGGGCACTTTCGGACCTGAAATTCTGTATGGTCGCTTACTAAGTTGCTCTAACAATTGCGAAATAGATCGGCATTCCGATCGTTATGTTGAATGGGAATGTTAATCCCAGAGCCATCGGGATATATAATCCGGGATCGGATTTTGGAGCAGCAAGCCGCATCGCCGCCGGAACTGCAATATACGACGCACTCGCGGCTAAAATTGCGAAAATAAAGCGGTTGCCATCTTCAGTCGTAACGAATCTACTCAATAGGGCAATCAGACTTCCGTTAACGAGCGGAATTAAAAGTGCAAAGACCGTTACAAACCAGCCGTATTTTCTAAATGCGGAAAATCGTTTCGCCGTGACCATTCCCATTTCGAGTAGAAATATTGCCAAAAAACCTTTGAAGATATCGGTCGTAAACGGTTTGATTCCTTCAGCTTGTTTCGTGTCAGCGATAAACCCGATTATCAAACTGCCAAGGATCATCAACACGCTTCCATTAGTAAATGAATGTTGAATAACCCCCAGCAGGTTTCCGTCACTTTCCGAATCCTTGTCGTAACGCAACATTAAGATTACGCCGACAATGATCGCGGGTGATTCCATCAACGCCATTACGGCCACCATGTGACCGCCAAATGGTATCGATTGTGATTCTAAAAAAGAGGTTGCTGCCACAAATGTTACTGCGCTGACAGAACCATAAGTCGCCGCGACGGCCCCTGCATCGCTAACATTCATTCGCCGCTTTAAGATAAAGAAGATGTAAAGCGGGATCAGTGAAGCGATCAATACACCAAAGATCAACGAATAAAGAATTTCAGGCGAGAAGGGGCTGTGAGCCAGTTCTTGTCCGCCCTTAAAACCAATGGCGAACAGCAAATACAAAGAGATAAACTTGCTGGACGAAGCAGGAATCTCGAGATCGCTTTTGACCAATATAGCGAAAATGCCGAGAAGAAAAAACAAGAGAGTCGGGTTGGTCAAATTTGATATCAGCAATTGAAAATCCATAGTGATCTAACTTAATCCTTGACGATATGCGGCAACCGGTGCCTTTTGAATACCATCCATAAATTCCCATCCCCGCAGTGTTTCAGGCTGTTTTAATTTAGCAAGGCTAAGAGGGCTTGACCTTTGGCCTGTTTGAGTGACCCGCTATCGCTGACCGGAGGATGTGCGTCTAGCATTAAACCATTTTGAGGGTTATAAATAAGTCCTCTAACGGTCAGATTCCGCCCTCGGCACCACGCTTCCGGACCGATGGTCGTTCGACATGTTTTGAAGACTTGCTCAATAACGTTCACTCTGCAAAGAGCATCTATTCGCTTTGATTTGTCAATAAATTTATCAAGCAGAAATTCATATTTGTTTGCTGTTTTTACCACAGGTCGCAACCAGTTCCAAGAAAATCAAGCCGACAGCATTCAATTACGGTCCTGACACCTATGCATCCGTAATGCCCACAAATGACGATGTTTTCAACCTGCAGAACGTCAACGGCGAATTGCATTGCGGAAATACAATTCATGTCAGTCGAATTGATGAGGTTGGCAAGGTTGTTGTGTATAAGAAGATCCTGTGTTGCCCCACCTTGAATTTCGCTCAGCGTCAGATTGACTTCGGAGCACCAGACGTAGAAAAAAGCCGACGAGCGCAAATCGCAAAACGCTTCGTCTACTTGGGTCGGCGAGTATTCCGTCATACTTTTGCGACAATCAAATAGTCACGTACTAGGTCGATGCACTCGTAATTGTCGACACCGGCTTTCGCCAAAATGTCTTCAACTTGTCTTTTCCGGTATAGGATATAGTGATGTGCCCTTTAACCAAAATCTTATGCGCCGAAGCGGAACACGGAATTCAATTGCCTTCGGAAAACTCATAATCATCGTGCCGCGAGTCATCTCCCGCATTTTCGTAATTATGGACACCGGTTCGGCCACATTATCAAAGAAACCGTTTGCGGTTGACCCGTCGCAGGGTAGATCATTATCCTTTCCGTTTCCGGAAAAGTCCCGACTCGATACTCGCATTGATCCTGAACCCCAATTCCCTTCGCCAATCGATCCGCAATTTCAATCATTCCCGGCGCAAAATCTACGCCCAATACCCGCGTCGCTTCATTTTTGGCATATTCCAGACAAAACTTGCCCGAACCGCAGCCGACATCCAGTACGCTCTTACCTTTCAGTGGCTGGAGTTTAGCCACATTGACCTCGAGATGCTTTTGGACAACGCCCCGCCAGTGGTTATCTACCTTTTTCTTTCTCATAAATTGCATCGAAGCGCTCCGCATCAGCATGAAAATGATCTTTTACCTTAAGTTCTACCTGTCGAACGATTTGATTTTGCATAATAATTTTCCTCATATTGGTACGTTACGCAGTTTGAAAAAAGAATGGGGCTGCTTGACTATCAAGGCGACAGACAAGCAGTAATCTTTTTTACCATTTTTGCAACACCGCACAAGGTCTTTTATGCTACCCCCTTTATATTACCCCTCATCAACCCAGGACCACTCGCTAAATTCCAAAGTAACATACCAATATTTGCCAATCCAATATATACAAATAGACCTGTAGCCATAATTTTATTTTGGTGCCCTTTTCGCAGGAGCTCGATACGATGTTACATGAGGAGATGTGGTATTTGGGCGGCCGCAATTGGGACACGGAGTCGCCAGATCTGAAAAACTCTTCTCGCAATCGATACATACTATTAAAGCCATAAGTAAGTTCTCCTATCAAGCATTTATGGAACGTTGTGACTGTGTAATAATTTAAGCTGAAGTGAATAGTGAGCGTCTTAAAACTTAAGCAACCTCCCGGGTGCGCTTATGGATCTGACCAAGGCTATTTAGCTTGAACCCGCGATGATAAACGCGTATAGCAGCCGTGCAAAAGTTTATCGCGAAATGAAAGAAATCAGTCTGGCGATAGCCGATGAAAAGAAAGCCTTAGAGTTGAGTAAGTAGCACCCTACCACGTTGGGGATAAGATCGTTGAGAGGCTCGAACGCGAGTGCAACAAGTCCCGAAGCGAACTCGATAAACAATGCGAGGTACTTGGCATTATTACATACGGCTGAACCGGGCTTAGGGCTGACGTAATGCTTCTTCTTAAACAAATAAAAAAGATCGCCAACTTCGCTGGATGATTTTGTTTGCGAAAAAGTGTTTTGAAGCACATTAGTTTTCCCGCGCTTGTTATATACTCCATTGGGCGATGTTTTGGCTAGAATTGAGCGATTTCTTCGATCGCAGGTTCACCAGCCTTCAGAGTGTTCTCGAAATAACGACTCTCACATCGAAGATGTTATTTTACGGTCTCGATCAACCACTCGGAAAGATTTTAACGGGAGTGTGGCACCTCTCTTTTTCTTGAATTTCGCAAATTAAGGAGAATTGCTGTTGAACCGGCTTCATAAAGCATTTTAATAAGGGGGGACTATTGGGCAAACTTTCTCGTCGAGACCTTCTCGGACTTGCGGGTGCTGTTGTCATCGGCAATTCATTCTCGGGTTGTACGGGCGTATCTACAGTCAGGCCGAAAATCGAGAATGCCCTAGCCCCAATTGTTACTCCCCAGGGCCGGATTTTACCCCCGGATGCAGCTCCGCTTGAAAAGCAGATATTGTACGAACCTGTCGCAGAACCGCGACACCTCGATATCTCCCGGGATATCTACGGGGCCGGTGTCGCGATAAATTGGGGCGGCGAACCGCTTCTGCGCCGCGATCAAAATCAAAATCTCGTACCGGCGTTGGCTGAGAGCTGGAAATACGGTAAAACCTTCGAATATTGGGATTTCACCATCCGACGGGATGCCCGTTGGAGTGACGGCGTGCCGATCACAGCTCACGATTGGGTTTTTACCTTTAGACATTTGGCCTCGCCGAATCTTGATAACCCCTGGGCGTGGTTTTATTACGATATAAAAGGAGTGCAAGCCTCAAAAGAGAACAATGGAGATCCGGAAAACATCGGTGTTGAGGCGATCGACGATCGAACACTTAGGATCTGGGGCGAAAACGGCGCGATTCCGCATTTGCCCGCCTTGATGGCTTATCAAGCCGCAGTGCCGGCGCCTCGCCATAAGGCGGAAAGGAACCCTGAGCACTGGGCGGATACCGCCGAAAATTTTGTTTCGTCGGGGCCGATGCGACTGCTCAGCTGGGAACACAATCAAAGACTCGAATGGGACGCCAATCCATATTATAACGGACCTCATAAGCCGGGAATACAAAGGCTCATCCAGGTTGTCGGGGCACCGGCAATCGGGTGGTTTAATTCATGGTCCAATAAGGAGATCGACTATATTGCCAATTTACCGCAGCAGGATTATGCTCAGGCGGTAAACGATACCGAGTTGTCAAAATATCTCCATTCATACAATAATTTTCAGACCGAGTATCTTTCATTCGACTGTCTGCGGCCTCCATTCGATAATTTGTATCTGAGACAGGCATTGTCGCACGCCGTCGACCGTGTGCCGTTTTGTGAAAAGGTTATGCTCAACACGCGAATTCCCGCGTTTTCGATGCTTCCCCCCGAATTTCCCGGGCATAATACCGAACTCAAGCCAGTTCAGAGTTTTGACGTGGAAAAGGCCCGAGCCCTGCTGATCGACGCCGGTTATCCGGATGGCAAGGATCCGGACGGCAACCCGCTCGTGCTTGAGATATCGTCAAACGGCAGGGATATCGTGCTCGAATATGTGAAAGATCAGTGGGAAAGGAATTTGGGGATCGTCGTAAAGCTGCAGATTTTGGAAGGGGCCGTCTGGAGCCTAAGGCGCTCGCGTCACGAACTTCCTGTGTATCGCGGACAATACGAATACGATTTTCTCGATCCCGCGAACCTTTTGACGCGTTTGTGGCGGAGCACCGGGTCGAATGGATCGCCGCGTCATGCATGGCGAAACGAGCGATTCGACGGCCTGGTATCAAATGCGGGACATGAGATCGATGAACTAAAACGGCTGAGCTTATATCAGGACGCCGAACGCGTTCTGGTTGAAGATGTTGGAGGGCTTTTCCTGACACACATGGTCACGCATCAAATCTGGTATCCGTATCTCACCGGATTTGAGCCTGACAAACACGGAAATGTTGTTTTTCGTTATCTGGATATTGCCCGCTTTCAAATGTACATCCGAGATGATGTTGATCAATGGAGAGAGACGTAACTAGCGTCGAAGTCACCAATCTGCCTCCAACTCATTTTGAATTCAATGATCTATGTCGAATCTTTTGCTCGAAGTCGAAAACCTTCATACGTTGTTTAAGCTGGAAAATGACTCAGTTCCAGCTGTAAACGGCGTATCGTTTTCGATTGAGAAAGGGGAGGTTTTGGGTATTGTGGGTGAGTCCGGTAGTGGGAAGAGCGTAACGGCCCTCTCATTGATGCGGCTGATCGATCCTCCCGGCGTAATAACCGCCGGCAAAGCGATCTTTCATGACGACGACAAAACAATCGACCTCTTGAGCCTCTCTTCCAGAGAACTTCAAAGAATAATGGGGAATCGCATATCGATAATATTTCAGGATGCGACGACATCACTCAATCCCGTTTTATCGGTAGGTTTTCAAATAGCTGAAACCCTTCGAGTGCATCGCGGGCTTTCACGTAAGGCCGCAAAAGTGAGAGCCGTTTACCTATTGCAACGCGTTGGGATCGCCAATGCCGGCAAGCGAGCCGGTAACTATCCGCACGAGTTTTCCGGTGGAATGCGGCAGCGCGTCTTAATAGCGATGGCCATAGCGTGCCAGCCCAAACTTCTTATCGCGGACGAGCCGACGACCGCTTTAGACGTCACGATCCAGGCTCAGATCTTAAATCTGCTGAGAGAATTTTCATCTGATTTCGGCATGTCGACAATCCTCATTACCCATGACCTCGGAGTCATCGCCCAATTGGCAGACAAGGTGGCCGTAATGTATGCAGGACGGATCGTCGAAACGGGCGGGGTGAATGATATTTTTCATAATCCGCAACATCCTTATACTCAGGCGCTAGCGGCATCCATTCCCCGTCTTCATGAATATCCGGAGCGTTTGCCGACGATCGAGGGATCTCCACCTCGGTCGCGGCGAGAGGATTTTCTCGGATGCTCATTTTATCCACGTTGTTCCACGCGAATCAATATTTGTGCGGAAAAGCGTCCTCCATTGACGGAAATCCTTCCAAGACAGTTTGCGGCTTGTTGGATTGCCCAAAAGGGGGTCTTTGCCGATGTCTGAAACGGTTCTGGAAATACGCGATCTTACCAAGAACTTTTCGTCGCGGCGCATGTACGGTCGGGATAAGATCGAAAATATAGCCGTTAATGGGGTGAGTTTCTCGGTTTCCGCGGCCGAGACATTAGGCATCGTAGGCGAGTCCGGATGCGGAAAATCCACCCTTGCTATGACTATCATGCGGCTCTACGAGCCCGATTCAGGCAAGATTTATTTCGAGGGTGCCGACATTACCCAGCTAAAGGGGCGAGAGCTAAAACTTGTCAGGCGTCGGATGCAGCTTATATTTCAGGATCCGCTGGCTGCATTCGATCCGCGTCTTAGAGTGGATCAGATCATCGGCGAGCCGCTGGAAATTCATGGCCTCGGCACAAGCAACTCAAATCACGACCATACCGCCGCGTTGCTTCGCCGGGTTGGTCTGTACGCCGAGGACATGCAAAGGTTTCCGTCCGAATTTTCCGGCGGCCAACAGCAACGCATCGGCATAGCCCGAGCTCTGGCTTTGAAGCCGCGGCTGCTGATTTGCGACGAGCCGGTTTCGGCGCTGGATATATCCGTTCAGGCTCAGATATTAAACTTGCTTCGGGACATACAGGATGAGTTTGGGTTTTCATACATTTTTATCTCACACAACATAGTCATTACGGCATTCATGAGCACGCGCATCGGCGTGATGTACCTAGGAAAACTCGTGGAGATCGGGGACACCGAGTTGATCACAAAAAGTCCTAGGCATCCTTACACTCAGGCCCTTTTAGCCGCGATCCCTGAACCCGACCCTTCGTTTCGGGAAAACTCCATTGACGTCAGTTCTGAACATGTAGAATTTGAAGGCTCCCCGACGGGCTGTGTTTTTCGTATGCGATGCCCTGTCGCCCGCGACGTTTGTGCAGCCGAAGAACCGCAACTGCGAACGATCGGCGACGGGCACCAGGCGGCATGTCATTTTGCTTGAATGCCGCTTTAATTAGAGCGAATTGTGCTACGATGCTGAATTACTTCTTTAAAAGGATTGTGGGTGCCGTCGGCGTCATATTCGTCGTCTCGATTCTGACGTTTGCATCAATGCATATGGTTCCGGGCGGCCCCTTTGACGCGATCTCGCTCGAGAAACAGCAGATGGTGCCCGAGAACATCAAACGCGGTCTGAATGAAAAATACGGCTTGGACGCTCCGGTCTGGAAACAGTACGTTCTATTTGTCAGAAATGCAGCTGGCCTGGATTTTGGTTATTCAATAACATACCCGAATCGGACGGTAGTGAGCATTTTCAAACAACAATGGATATATTCGCTTCAACTGGGAGCTTTAACATTTCTTTTTTCGGTCATCGTCGGTGTTGGACTAGGTATACTCGCGGCTGTTAATCCGAATTCGATCTACGATTACTTGGGTACCGGCGTTTCGATATTCTGCCTCGTTATACCCAGTTTTGTCTTCGCCATCCTTTTACAGGTCATTTTTTCGGTTTGGCTTGGCTGGCTCCCGACGGGAGGCTGGAATGGCCCGAAATACTGGATCATGCCGGTACTAGCAAACTCACTCGCTCCTATTTTGGTCTTGCAGCGCCATACGCGGGCAAGTATGACGGATGCCATGCAGGCAAATTTTGTGCGAACGGCCAGGGCAAAGGGCCTAAGTAGAACACGGATCATGTTTGTACACGTTTTCAAAAATGCCCTTACGCCACTATTGACGGTTGGCGGGTCGCTCGCCGCCGGTTTAATTGTCGGTTCTTTTTTTATCGAGAGCATATTTCGTATTCCCGGCATCGGCTCCTATTTCGTGACGGCGATCGGAACCCGTGATTATCCAATGATAATGGCGACGACCTTGGTTTGGACAATTATTATCAGCGTCGTCTATTTATTGACCGATCTTTTTTACGCGCTGGCGGACCCGCGTGTCACCCTAATTAAGGAATAGCGGAGGGACGCCCCGGGATGCAACGCCGGAGAAAACAGGGATGCGCGTTGAAATGGACAAATCAAGCATCAATCTGAGGGTGGCTGGGCTAAAGAATTTCTGGCGGCGGTTTGTCCGCAACAAATTTGCGGTTGCGGCCCTCGGTTTCATTATTTTCGAGGTAATTGTTGCTTTTGCGGCACCCTACATCGTTCCGTACGATCCCTATAAAGGAGACTTCCTCGCTACCTGGGCCCTACCGGGAAAGACCCACTGGCTGGGTGCCGACGACCTTGGACGCGACGTCTTAAGCCGTCTCATTTACGGTGCGAGGATATCGATCAGTGTCGGCGTGCTCAGTCAATTGGCAATAGCTCTGGTTGGGGTACCGATCGGAGCGCTGGCGGGACTTAAAGGCGGACGCCTCGATTACGTCGTAATGCGTTTCATCGACGTTTTATCTTCTTTGCCCACCATTCTTTTTTATATTATTTTGATGGTCGCGCTCGGGGCGGGATTTTGGAATTTGATTCTGGCCATGACGCTCACGGGATGGATCGGGATTGCTCGTTTAGTACGTGGCCAAGTCCTCACGCTTAAGAATACCGATTACGTTAGGGCGTCTAGGGCGATGGGTGCTGGAACCTTTTACATACTAAAAAAACATATTTTGCGAAATATCATCTCGCCGATAATAGTGTCGATCGCTCTAGGCATCCCAGGTGCGATGCTGGCAGAAGCCGGGTTGAGCTTCTTAGGTCTTGGCATTCCCGCCCCGCAGGCGTCCTGGGGACAAATGATAGGCATGTATCAAGCCTACATCCGCATAGCATGGCACCTGACGCTCTTTCCGGCTTTAGTCCTGGCATTGACAATGCTCGCCTGGTTCCTATTGGCCGACGGCATTCGCGATGCTCTTGATCCGTCCAGTCGGCGGCATTCGGCATAATGCTTCGTTTTGCTTTTCCAATTTGGAAACAAACTTAAATTGGGTTTGTTGTGGAATTATTAATACACCGTTTTTGGCCTAACGCAATCCAATTTTTTGGCGGATCAATGTTAGGCCCCTTATCAGCTAATGTCGCTGGATAATTGGTATGAAGCTTATGCGGTGGCGGAGAAAATTGTATATTCGGATAAAACGCTGACAGAGTGAAAAAGGTGGTCCAGTGAAAGGTACGTTTATTTAAGTTGGTTAGACTCGAGGCTGCCCGATAACTCAGTTATCAGACAGCCTCAACTTATTGATTTGATTGGCTCCGCAGGTAAGACTCGAACTTACAACCCTTCGGTTAACAGCCGAATGCTCTGCCATTGAGCTACTGCGGAATGTGGCACGCCCTGATTTGCTAATGCAGGGCGAACATAAAGATTAAAAAGTTCCCGCGATTATGTCAAGTTTATTGAGAAGGTATAAGTTGAAAACCGGAGGACCCGCAAAGTGGCCTGCCGTGCCGCTTCCCTAACTCGCTCACTTTCTTCTGCCAATGATACTTCTGATCTCGCTCAATTCTCGGTCGAGCTTATTTCCGATTTAATCTGTTGACCCTTTTAACCACGATGTCGGGAATGATGCTTTCGTCCTTTTCGGGTTTCATATGCGACTGGAAATATGGCGGAATGTCGGCCTCGACCTTTGAGTTCGGGAGGTATAGGAATAGGTAGTTCCCATCCTTTTATCCCCCTCAAATTAAGATTTAAACTGATATCTTTATGATTTGAGGCAAAATATTTATTTGAGAAGCTTTTTAATGAATACCGTTTAGATTATTTTTTCATAATCTCGTCGGATTCTTGGCTCCGGGTTTCAAAACTATGGAATGGTTAAAAAAATTATTATCCTCGGTCACGATGTCTCTGATCGGATGAAACAAATCTGTCGACGTCTTTACTTCGCAGAGCTTGATGTTTGGTTTTCCGCCCGTGAACGCGCTCACGCCACATCTTAAAGCTCGACCGCTTCATATTCGCCCGCATAATTTCAATAACTTCGGATTGGTTGATGCCGAATTGGTGTTTGATAACGTCAAACGTGGTGCGGTCTTCCCACGCCATCCCGATTATGCGGTCAATCTCTGCTTCGCCGAATTCTCGTTTCATAACTATGATTCGCTCGCCATTTCAGCCACTTGACGGCCGGTTTTCATAGCTGCATTTAGCGAGGGATACGCCGTGTAATCGCCGCAACGGTAGATATTTTCGCTGATTTTAAGGTTTGTTTCCGTCGCCGATTCGTTAAAAAATTGCGGCAGAGCTTCGGGGATCTTGTAAGTCTTCAGATGCCGCCAGGCGATTTTATTCCCAAACCATTTCGCTAATTCTGTTTGTACTTTGTCGGTTGCGACTTCCCTATTTCCAACGATATTGACCGAGATCAAAGTCTTGTTTGCGGGTGCATAGCTCGGCGAAACATCTGAGATCGGCAGAATATGGTTAATCATTTCATCCGTGTTTGAGTTGATCATCAGATAAGGTTTGCCGTCGATTTTGAGTGGCGAATCGCTTTCAAAATACAGACAGGTTGTGCCGTTAAATTCGATTTTTGCTTCTTCGCCTAGCAGTTTTGCGGCGGTTTTGGCATCGGTTGCCAAAACTATCTTTTCGGATTCGAGAGTTTCGCCATTTTCGAGATAGATCGTCGTGCCTTCTATTTTCAGGACGGGCGTATTAAGCCTTACTTTATTAACAGATAGGTGTTTAGCGATCTGCTCGGGAATCGCCTGCATTCCGTTTTCGGGAATGACGACGTCACCTTTGGAAAACATACTGAATAGAAATTTGAAAAAACTTGAGTTTGTTTCCAAGTTCTTTTCCAGAAAAACGCCGCTGAAAAATGGCATGAAAAAACGTCGGATCATCATCTCGGAATAGCCGAACTTCGTCAGAAATTCGATCGTCGATTCGTCCGATCTTGTAGATGGCTCGGCGGCGTTTCGCGTTTCTACATTGAGTTGCAGAATTTTTAGTTTGTCGAAAATTCCGCCGACTGGCGAAAATAGCGCCTGCGGTGCGCTCAAGACATCTTTAAGCGGATTCGGCATCACAAAATAATCGTTACCGTTGCGGATCCTCGCTCCAGACGGCAACTTCTTGAATTTTAAGGATTCGTAGTCCAGCAATTTCTCCGCTTCGGGGTATGAAGTCAGAAACACCTGAAAACCTCTATCTAGCTTAAAACCGTCGATCTCATCGGTGCGCACACGACCGCCGACGGCGTCTGATGCTTCCAAAACTAAGGCCTCGATACCTCTGTCTTTCAAATATTTTGCACAGGTCAAACCGGCAATTCCTGCTCCGATTATCGTTATCATAATCTCCAAATACTTACTTAAACACCCAAACTTTCCAAATAAGATCCTTTATTTCAACTCTTCCGCACGTTCAGCGAGCCTTCGTGCCATTCGTTCGAAGATAAAGAAATGGGCCGGATAGGAGGCATACCAATAAAGAAAGCCAAAAAGTCCTTTCGGGGCAAACATTGCTGTTTGGATGAGCTGTGTTTTGCCGTCGATAGGTACCGCTTCAAACTTTAGCCAGGCTTTGCCCGGAACCTTCATCTCTGCCCGCAAAAGCAACATTTTATTTTCCTGAATATCTTCGACTCGCCAAAAATCTAGTTCTTCGCCAATTAATAATTCGGTTGGGTGACGGCGGCCGCGTGAGAGTCCGGGACCGCCGATGATCTTATCCATCAGACCGCGAATTTGCCACGCCCAACTCCAAACCAGCCAGCCGTTATCGCCGCCGATACTCGTAAAACTGCGAAAGACAGATTCTGCCGAGGCGTCGGTGAGAACCATTCGGGCCTCTTTAATTAGGCCCTCATTATCGGTTAAGCGATATGGTTCATCGTCTGTATACGAGCCGCTCCACCGTGTTTCGACCGCGTTTTCGTTGATCTTCGACAGAGCTAGTTCAACCGCCTCGCGGTAACTCATCGGCGTAATTTCGGGAAAGTGCTTCTCCGCTTTTTCCGTATTTGCCAAAATAGGATTGATGATTCCCTTAACCAGCGGAACTGCGAGCGAATTTGGGATCGGCGTTACTAACCCGACCCACATACCCGACAATAGCGGAGTCAGAACCGGCACGGGAATAATTATGCGTTTCAAACCGCGAACTTCGGCAAAGATCTCCATCATTCCGCGAAAAGGCAAGACATCTGCACCGATATCAACCACGCCGAGGGGTTCTTTTTCGAGTCCGGCAACCAGATACTGAATAACGTTTCGCACCGCGATCGGCTGAACTTCGTTTTTTACCCAACGCGGGACGACCATCACCGGAATGCGTTCGGTTAAATATCGCACCATTTCAAACGAAGCCGAACCTGATCCGATGATCGGACCAGCTCGAAACTCGGTGACATTCGGGTTACAGCGTAGAATTTCACCGACCTCAGCCCGGCTTGCCAGATGTTCGCTTGTGTTTTCGCCCTCGGGCAGAAGTCCGCCGAGATAGATCACCTTTTGCAAATGCTTGGTTGCTCTGGCGAAATTTTCGGCATATCGCCGCTCCTTTTCGGCGAAATCATCGCCCGAATACATCGCATGAAC
>JBBRUA010000003.1:0-26838 GCA_038248245.1 Pyrinomonadales bacterium
TCGTCGGGAAACTAAGCTTTTCAGCGGGAAACTAAAGTTTCTTGTCGGGAAGCTTAAGTTTTTCGTCGGGAAACTAAAGTTTTTCGTCGGGAAGCTAAAGTTTTTTGTCGGGAAACTAAAGTTTTTCGTCGGGAAGCTTAAGGTTTTCGTCGGGAAGCTAAAGCTTTTCGTCGGGAAGCTAAAGCTTTTCGTCGGGAATCTAAAGTTTTTCGTCGGGAATCTAAAGTTTTTCGTTGGGAAGCTAAAGCTTTTCGTCGGGAAGCTAGAGTTTTTCGTCGGGAAGCTAAAGCTTTTCGTTGGGAAGCTAAAGCTTTTAGGCGGGAGGGCGAGCCTTTTGGGCGAGAGGGCGAGCCTTTTCGGTCGCAGGGTATGCCTTTTCGTTGGCAGGGTGCGCCTTTTCGGCGGGTAGGGAAAGCTTTTGGCTGGGAGGGTGGAGTTTTTTTGGCGGCGGGTTCGGTTTCGAGGCGACGGCTCCGGCGAACATCGTTCCGGCCGATGTCCAACTCCGCAAAAACAACGCCAACTTCGGGCAGATGTTTGGTTGGATCAGTTCTTTTTCTTTTGCTTTGCTACTTCGGCGGGGAGTCTGGTGACGGCTTCGAGGATCTGATCGCAGGATTCGATCGAGGCGAGGATCACACCTCTTTGTTTTTGGTCTTCGGTGGCGTCAAGTTCTTTTTGCAGGCCGGGCTTGAATCGCGTTGCGGCTTTCGCTAACGAACGGACGGCGATCGGGAACAGTTCGACGAGTGTTTTCGGCTTCTTGCTGTTTTTATCGTCGGGGTCAGGCAAAATTGCCGAGTCGGGACGTTCGGAAATGTTGTCGATGTCGTCAATGGCTTTCTGCAGAATGCGTTTAATGTCGAATAATAATTCGATCCGCTCGCCCTTCGGTGACTGACCCCAATTTTCCGACTCCTTTTTACCGGCCTTCTCGTACGCGACATCTATATTCAGAACCGCAAAACGACGGTCTGCGGCACGGATCAGAACATTTATGCGGCTATCGATCTCTTGAGCGTCGCGGACGATCTCGATCTCTTCGTCGGTCAGGAAATCACGGTTTTGGGCGTGGGAAGTCAGAATTCCGAGGAACACTACCGCAATCGAAAATAAAATTAGCGTTGGGAATCTCTTCATTTTAAATCAGTTGAAAGCCGGGTCGCCGAACTGTGGTTCTATAGCCTTCGTCCTCGCATCTCGCAAATACTTTAAGAGATTGAAGACATAAGGTTCGTAACGCCTCGGGACTTCTCGGCGAATGAGCTCAAGCCTAGGTGTAAAGGCACGGATAGCTATCTCGTAACGTTTGAAATTGTTCCGTATCGCCCCGCTATCATTATTGCGGCGGTTAAGATAATCGAGAGCATCATCCATCAAAAACTGGAAGCCGCCGAGCTCACGATGAACCGAATCAAAATCTTCGCGGCCCAGAGCAGACTCCGCGAGTTTCAATCGTGCTTCCATCAATTCCAAAGCGAGTCGCGTTCGGTTTTTAATTTCTTTTTGAGCCCCAAGTTTCGATCGTTCTTCTTTTGAGATAACTCTCGACGGCGGCGGAACCGTGTCAGGCGGATCGTCTTGCGCGAAAGCGGTGTAAGACAGTGAACAGAGTAAAACGAGTAGAAAGAATGCCGAGCGGAAGTGACTCGCCGTCCAAAATGACGAAACCGATCTTTGATTGTTCGTATTTTCGGCCATCACTACTTTTTACCTCGTTCGGCTTTTATAACTTTCTCAAGGGTCGGGAGACGAAGATTAACTTTCTCGATCTCCAGTTGATTTTTCGCGGCATCGGCAACTCGCAGGAACTGCTGATAATTTGCCATCGCATCCAGATGCTCGCCGAGTTGGTCGTGGGTTATGCCGAGCAAATAATAGACGATCGGGCGATCCGGCTGTTTCGCCGCGATCCACTGGTACTCAACCTTTGCTTCATTATAGCGCTTTGCGGCAAAAAGTGCGGTAGCTAAATTTGCGTGTACGGTCGAATTATCAGGTGCGACCACAAGGATCTTTCGAAGAATTGCGGTTGCCTGTTCCAAGCGTTTTGCCTGAACAAGTGCAGCCGCGAAGCCGATCGCGTGGTTGATATTATTTGGCTCAGCTTCGGCTGCACGCCGGCAGTATTCGAGAGCTTTTTCCGGTGCGGTAAGGCGGTTAAGATTGCAAAGGCGTCCGAGATAGGTGGCGTTGGCCGGATCTTTGGCAAGCAGTCGCTCCAGTTCGGTAGTGTTGGTGGAGATCGTCGCAACGATCTTCGCTCGCAACGCGTCGGCCTCAACGGACTTTTCCTTGATCAGGTCGAGTTGTTTAATTGCCTCATCGCCTTTGCTTTGGGCCGCAAAGATACGGGCGACGAGAAGTTTTGTTTCCGCCTTATCCGGTTCGAGTCGTGAAAGGGAATCGGCGAATGTCGATGCTTGCTCAGTGTCGTCATCCGCTAAAGCGAGACCGGCGGCGAGCTTGATGGCGTACGCATTTTTAGGGTCGGCTGAGAGTACATTTTTCAGGCTTGAACGAGCAGCGTCACGCGACCCGACGCGGTCTTCAAGTGCGGCCCGGGCTGTCCAGATCGACGCCGGAACATTCATTTTGCCGTCCGTCAGCGATCTGAGCCTTTCCAATGTTTCCTTCATCGACTCGGGCGAGTACAACGAATGGAGTTGCAGATCGACGAGTGCGGCATAAGCGGGGAAGTTCTTCGGATCGATCTCGATCGCCTTGCGAAGCGTTTGGGCCGCTTCGACTGAAAATCCATTCGCCGCTTTGGGATCTGAAGACGAGACAGCGACCGTGTGTTTGCGAACCAAGATCTCGCCCAGCCGGGCCAGGGCGAGTGACCAATCGGGCCGGTGCGAGATCGCCTGACGGAATGATCTTTCCGCATCGTCCGTCTTGCCTAACGCAAGCAAAGCGTCGCCCTTTTGATATTCGGCCTCAGGAAATTCCGCGACGATCGCTATCGCTTTGTCGTATAAAAGAATGGCACGCGGGAGGTCGCCTTTCTCATGGACTTCCTGAGCTTCGTTAAATAAGGCGATCGCGTCCTGCGGGGCGTCGTCATCATCCTGCGCCCAAGCTCCGGTCGCCGTCGAAAGAAATAGAACGACTAGCACGAAGACTATTGATGTCAGATTCGACTTTATCGCGATCAAATTTCGATCTAGCTTCATCATGAGATTAAAAAACTCTAGCATTTGTGGGAACAAAACGCCATAAATTATGTTTGCCGAACGGCGTCGTTAATTAGATCAGAGGTTTGCGTTCACTAATTATAGTGAGATAACATTCTCGTTCGCTGCAATCGCGAATTCCATCCGAGAATGAACGCACCAACCGCCAATATCGCCGCCGCATCAGAAACAAAGCCGTTTCCGGACAAGGAAATGAACCTGCGAACTATGATGCGCGAGATGGGCTCGGTGTTGGTCGCGTATTCGGGCGGAGTTGACAGTACGTATCTCGCGTTGATCGCAACACAAGAATTGGGTAAGAATGCGCTTTGCGTGCTCGGCTTGTCCGCCAGCGTTTCGCAATTTCAACGCGAATCGGCTGTCGCGATCGCGAAAGAGTTTGACTTCAATTTCGAAACTATAAAAACTGAAGAACTTGACAACGAAAACTATCAGGCAAATCCGATCAATCGTTGTTACTTTTGCAAATCCGAACTTTACACGAAGCTTGAGGCACTGGCATCGCAACGCTCGGTCGCGTATGTATTGGACGGAACGAATGCGGACGACGTCTTGGAGCCTCGTCCGGGTCGGCTAGCCGCATCCGAAAAGGAAGTTCGTAGTCCGTTGGCTGAGTTGGATATAAATAAGGAAGAGATCCGCGAGTTCAGTCGTTTGCATAACATTGAAGGTTGGGATAAGCCGGCGAGCCCGTGTCTGTCGTCGCGAATTGCATATGGCGTTCCGGTTACCATTAAACGTCTCTCGATGGTCGAGCGCGGCGAGGAATATTTGCGCTCGCTTGGATTCGAAGAATTTCGCGTCCGTGTCCATGGCGACCTGGCGAGGCTTGAGATCGCTCCGGCAGAAATGACTAAGGCTTTTGATCCGGCACTTCTGACAATGATCACCAAAGAATTAAAGAGGGTCGGGTTTAAGTATGTGACCCTCGACATGCAGGGTTTTCGTTCAGGTTCGATGAACGAGATCGTTCAAACAGTTAGCACTAATTAAGTAAGTTTGGAGAATGATGAAAATGGCAAATCCAATGGCCGATGAAATGCGGCGCTTCAAAGGAAGCGATGAAAAAAACCCGTTCGAGGCGATGAGCGAACGTTTTGACCGTGCAGCACAGCTTTTAGGCCTTGACTCTGACCTTTACGCTGTTATGCGAGTGCCTAGCCGTGAACTAAAGGTTTATGTCCCTGTTCGGATGGACACCGGGCACATTCAGGTTTTCGAGGGCTTTCGCGTGCAGCATAACTTCGCCCGCGGACCGGCAAAGGGCGGTATTCGTTACGCCCCGGACGTCTCGCTGGACGAGGTTAAGGCCTTATCAGCCTGGATGACCTGGAAATGTGCGGTCGTTAACGTTCCTTTCGGCGGAGCAAAAGGCGGAATCATCTGCGACCCGCGGCAGATGTCTCTGGGTGAATTAGAGAGAATGACGCGTCGCTATACGTCAGAACTGATGGATTTCATAGGCCCGGATAAAGACGTCCCTGCACCGGACATGAATACCAACGAGCAGACAATGGCATGGATCATGGATACGTATTCGATGCATGCTCGCCATACGGTTAACGCGGTCGTGACCGGCAAACCCGTTGCTCTGGGCGGGTCACTTGGACGGCGCGAGGCAACCGGTCGCGGCGTCCTGTTTTGTGTCAACGAGGCCATCAAGCGGTTAAACCTCACTCCAGAGCAGACTACGGTCGTTGTTCAGGGTTCGGGGAATGTTGGCGGGATCGGTGCACAACTAATGTGGGAAGAGGGATATAAGGTCGTTGCGATCTCGGATATTGGTAGCGGAATCTATAATCCCAAAGGACTGAACATTCCTCATGTGATGGAATATCTCGACCAGAATAAATCGCTCGAGGGCTATCCTGATGTCGAGCACGTCGGAAATAAAGAGCTGCTTGAGATCGAGTGCGATGTTCTCGCACCGTGTGCGACTGAGAATCAAATTACGTCGGAAAATGCGGACCGCATCAAATGCAGGATCCTCGCAGAGGGTGCAAACGGCCCGACGACTCCAAAGGCCGATAAGATCCTTCATGATAAAGGAATATTTGTCATCCCTGACATTTTAGCCAATGCCGGCGGTGTGACAGTGTCATATTTTGAATGGGTTCAGGATCGTATGGGTTACTTCTGGTCAGAAGCTGAAGTTAACGCTCGATTGTCGGATAAAATGGTCGCAAGTTTCAACGAATTGTGCCATTATGCGACCAAGCATGATGTGGATACGCGAACGGCAGCCTATATGATGGCGATCGATAGAGTGGCATATGATACGCGGATGCGCGGCATCTACGCATAGCGAACGCCCGTAATGCGTTAAAAACGCTTGCGTTTAGAGGGCGGCTGGTGTAGTATCAGCGGAAGGGAAAATTCGGAACACCGTGTAAACACTGGATTTCGAATTTTTCGTGAGTATTAACGGGCATATTTGGCTTAATTTTTGTAACTGTGCAGCGTAAGTTTGGCTTTTCCGGTTGGCAAGTCAACAAACGTATGCAATAATCGTGTGGCTTATTGAAAAAGATTAAGTAGTAGATTTTTCTATGGCTACCAATTGAAATTCAATTTTTTATTTTTCGGCGGAGGAATGTGATGAAACTCGCAAATAAAGCGTTTATTTTAACGCTCTTAATGCTTACGCTAGTATTTACAGCGACGGCACAAAATCTTAGATCTGCAAAAGACCCCAGAAACACAGCCCCAACAGTTGGTGGCGGCGGAGCAACTGGCGGTCCGACAGGTCTCTTTACGGTATATGACGGTCAGACCCTGAGAAAGGGCGAGTACACGCTCAGCGCCGGTATCAGCAACTATGACCGCGATCCGGGTAACGTCGATTTTACGACGGTCCCGCTTAGCTTTCAGGTTGGTCTGACCGACAATATCGAATTATTCTTTGGAACGGAAGCCTACCGCGGCGTTAAAGTTAACTCGCGACGCAACCTTTCCTCTAACTACCTGCCGAATTCGCAGTTTGTTACGTTCAACGGATTCCAGTCGGGTCCGGCGATCGTTCTTGCTCCACGCGGACCTGGTGTTAGCCAGTTCCCGAATGCAGCGGTCTACCGCCCGCCGGGTTCACCTTTCGTTCAATATCCGTTCATCGGTGGTAACGCCGGTACTTACGGATTTAACGCACCTTTCTTCTCCGGCCCGGTCTTCGGATTTGGCGCGGGGACAAATGCACAGCTTGGCGTCGCGTCGAGCACGGGCGGCGGTGCTGACCTTTTCCCTGGAATCGGTTCAGTTTACGGCAGTATTCTGCCGGGCGTAGTTCTACAGACTATCGGTTTAACGAACGCTGCCGGTGGTGCAACGACTGCAACGGCACCTACTGTCTTCACCTTAGCTCCGACCTACGTTGCTGATGCTCCGTTTGTTAACCGCAGCTGGGGAACGTCGGCGTTCAACTCTTACGATATTGGTGCAAAAGTTCGTTTGACGAACATTAATAGCCCGATCGGTTTCGGTTTTGTCGCTTACTACCGCTTCTATGCTGATAAGGCAGACGGAGTATCTGGTTTTAATCAGCTACAGCGTGGTGCTAGCCCGGGCGGTAATAAAGGTGATGTCGGTGCAGCTTTGTTTGCTGATGCTCGTTTAGCGAAGTGGGCAAATCTTTCGGCTAACGTGGAGTACGTTTACACTAGTGCAGTTAAAGGACAGTTTCCGGGTGGAACCTTTACTTTACTTGATCGCGGCGATGAACTTCGTTCATCGATCGGTGTTGATTTCCCGGTTAACAAGTATTTTCAGCCCATTGCTGAATTTCGTTCGTTGCAGTACGTCGGCGGACGCACACCAAATGCATTTGAGGTCGATCCGATCGACGGTCTCATTGGTGCAAGGGTCTTTCCGCGTCGCTGGTTTGGATTCAGTGCAGCGTATAGAATCAACTTTAACCAACAGGATAACGACAGCTTCAGCACGGATACATCGAGCACTTCGAGTGTTTTGAATCCGTGCCGAATAGGCCAGACAGCTTGTGTTCCGCAGACGATCAACACAACTGTTACTGGCCGACCTTCCGGTTTCCAGCCATCTAGTGATCCGCACGGGTTTATCGGTCAGTTTTTCATCGGTCGTCGGGACAAACGTCAGGAGGAGGTTATTAATCTTCCGGCCAATGTTACTGCGGTCAATTTGAGCGACAGTGTAGTCACGTTGGGTTGCCCTTCGGGAACTGTCTCGGAAAACGCTTGTAATGACAGCCAGATGATTAAGGTCTCGACCAGTGCGACAGATCCTGAAAATGATCCGCTCGTCTATAACTACACAGTTTCAGGCGGACGCATCGTTGGAAGCGGAGCCAATGTCGATTGGGATATGAGCGGTGTTAGACCCGGTACATATACCATCACAACTGGAGTTGATGACGGTTGCGGCGTTTGCGGTAAAACGGAAACAAAGACCGTTACGGTTGAAGAGTGCACCGGTTGTAGGCCTGTACAGACCTGTGATTGTGCTTCGCTTAGTGTTGACGGGCCCTCTGATGTTACGGCACCGGGAACTCCAATGACGTTCACCGCTATCCTGAGTAAGGGTGACAGTGTTACATATAACTGGTCAGTTTCGGCTGGAAGGATAACTTCTGGACAGGGAACTTCTTCGATCATGGTTGATACAACCGGACTCGCAGGTTCCAATGTGACGGCAACTGTCGAACTCGGCGGTTTGGAAGCCGGTTGCAATTGCCCGAGCACGGCGTCTGACACGGCTGGAGTCCAGGGTAATCCGGATTCGACCATGACAGATGAATTCGGACCTTTGTCGAACGATGATGTGAAGGCTCGTGTTGACAACTTCTATATCCAGTTGAACAACGATCCTTCCGCACAGGGATACATCATTAACTACGGAACGGCTGCTGAAATCAGGAGACGCAAAGCTCAATTGATGAGTGCAATTAAATTCCGTAAGTATGATGTCAGCCGTGTGACAATGGTCGACTCGATAACGGACGGCGGGCAGAACACCAAGTTCTACCTCGTACCTGCCGGTGCGGATAATCCGAATCCATAGTCGTCACAAGCTTCTCGTCTCGAAAGGGACCTGAACATACAAATAAAAGCGGTCGGGGTTTGCATCACAGCCCCGACCGCTTTTTTCTTGTTTATTTGGTAAGTCTCCTATTTTTTTGTACAATAGTATCCATAGGCGACGCTTATCGCTCAGCGTCGACAAAATATCTTTAGTTCAATGCAAACTCTCGTCGCTTGAAAGACATCTTAATAATGTGATGTCATGTGATCGGCGCAAAATATCCTGCCATTTTCATTAACTGATCGTTAGGAACAAAGCTTTATGTCAACGTCCAAGAAAATTACCATTCTATCTTCATTAGCTCTTATAGGAGCCATATTTCAGTCCCTTGTTTTCGCATCGGGCATCGATGACGCAATCAAACCGGCAGAAGCCCCAAAGTTTGAAGATTGGTCGGTTGTAGGCCCGAACGGCGGGGATGTACGTACAGTCACCATAGATCCAAAAGACAAAGACAAGCTTTATATCAGTACGCTTGATGGGCAGATTTATACTTCCGGTGATGCAGGTAAGACTTGGCGTATGCTGGTCAATCTAAATGAAACGGAGCTCATTCTCGATAATATGTTCGTCGATTCGCGTGATTCGAAGATCATCTACGCGTCGGGACACCGGCACAAAGAACCGGGTGGTTTTTTTCGATCGATAGACGGAGGCGCGACCTGGAAGGAATCCAAGAAATTAAGAAAGGAATCTATCCATTCGCTCACGCAGTCTACGTTCGATCCAAGCATTCTCATGGCCGGTACAACTCATGGTGTGTGGATTTCGCGGGATTCGGGCGAGGATTGGGAAAAGATGTCCTCTTCGACGATGCCGATCAACGTCAATTCTTTGGCGATCGATCCCCGAAATACGAGTACGATCTACGCGGGAACCTGGTGGCGTGCGTATAAGACGACGGACAGCGGCAAGAACTGGCGGCTGATCAAGGACGGCATGATCGACGACTCAGATGTCTTCGCGATCACGATAGACTCGCGAAACCCAAATCACATCATTTCCTCTGCCTGCAGCGGCATCTATGAATCTGGAAATGCCGGCGAAAAGTGGGCGAAAATTCAGGGAATACCTTCTCAGTCGCGACGAACCCGAGACATTTTACAGCATCCGTCGATGCCGGGAACTATTTTTGCCGCGACGACAGAAGGTTTCTGGATGAGCTCGAATGGCGGTAAATCGTGGTCGCTGACAACAATGCGGAACTTGGAGGTCAACTCGATAGCTGTCCATCCGGACGCTCCGAACCGCGTTTTTATCGGTACCAACAATTACGGCGTGATGGTGTCGAATGACGGAGGTCGTAATTTCACCTCGACCAATGATAATTTTACGAGCCGATTCACGTACGCTGTCGTACCTGATAGTCAGCAGTCGAATCGTTTGTATGCCGCAACTCGAAACATCGCGACCGGCGGCGGTTTTTTCTTCGTAAGCTCAGATCGTGGAGTTACATGGTCACCATCGAAAAGTCTGGACGTTAATCGCGTGTCGCCTTTCGCGATCCTTCAGGATCGCGTGAACGCAAACACTTTGTATCTTGGAACGAACATCGGAATTTATCGCTCGCTTGACCGCGGCGTCACATGGGCTCCGCTTTCAGTTGCCAGGGCTGCTCCTGGGAAAAAAGCACCTGCAAAGCGATCGGTGCGTAAGGGGGCCGCTCCAAAACCTGCGGTTGCAACGGCGGCTCTTGGGTCACCACCGAAGATGATTTCTAGTCTCAATGAGAAAGTAAAGGTCATGGCCTTCACAGAGGATGGAAAGAACGGAATTCTTGCCGGAACGGACAAAGGCATATACCGAAGCTACGATGTGACAAAAGGCTGGGAAAAACTCAATCTGGGAGCAGGCATAAGCGACAACGTTTTTGCGATTCACAGCACGCCTCTTAGGCCGGAAACATTGTGGGTTGGTACGGCCACATCCGGCGTAATGGTCTCACGTGACAACGGAGCTACGTGGGCTAAGGCCGGTGGAGCATCCGCTGGAGTTCCCATTAGCTCTATTGAATCCGACCCAGAGCGTCCTGACTACATTTATGTCGGCACAACGCAGACACTCTATGCTAGCCGTGACGGCGGAGCTACGTGGCGTCAACGTGGAGGAAATTTGCCCCTCGGCAATTTCACCAGCATTCTTATCAATCCCAATAACACTGACGAGGTTATCGTATCCAGTTCTTTAGATACGGATGGAGGTATTTTTGTCTCGACAGACGCAGGTAACAAATGGAAACGAGTCGACGGTAAAGATTGGAACCTGCCGAGTCGTCGTGTCTGGGCGATGGCGTTCGACCCGCAGGATCCGAATCGTATCTTTGCCGGAACTCATTCATCCGGCGTCTATAAGATCGAGCGTCGTGGTGATTCTGCTTTGAAAGAGATCACACCGAAAGCCCAGGGAGCTGTGAATCCGCAATAGCAACAGAACCCAATCAAGACAGGTGGGCGATGCAATTTGCGTCGCCCTTTTTTGTTTCTAACTTGGAACTTGGGCGTTGGAATTCTATAATCTGATACATAATCAGCATGCAGCAACAAATCGCCTGTCAAAGCAAACACGGAGAAGTGATCCTAAACACCGAAAGTGTTCCATTTTCGGAAATTCCCGGGCAGTCTAAGCTGTTCAATAAATATCAAACCGATCCTCTTTCGCTAAAACATTATTACTCCACCGTGGTCGGTTCGCAGTCCGACGTGGCGGGTCGGGTACCGGAGGTGTTAGCCAATTACAAGGCTGATAGGGAAATTCTGAGCGACGCATTGAAGGAGACAAATCTTAAATTCGGGGCCACCGACAAGACTCTCCAAAATATTGAACTGTTACGATTGCCTGACACGGTCGCGGTCGTGACCGGCCAGCAAGCGGGTTTGTTTTCCGGGCCGCTATACACGATATACAAAGCACTCTCGGCAGTTCGCGAGGCGGAGTGTTTGACTGAACAAGGAATTAAGGCCGTTCCTGTTTTTTGGGTAGCGACCGAGGATCACGATTTCGAGGAAGTGTCGAAAACTTACGTCATCGGTCGCACTGGCGAACTTGTCGCGTCCGCAACCGCCCCCCAAAATTGCTACGAAAACTTGCCAGTCGGCTACATCAAACTGGACGATTCAATCCAGCCGGTCATATCGGATCTCATCGACTCATTACCGCCGACAGAGTTCACGGAAGAGGTTCGCGAACTCGTTAAAGAGACGTGGGTTTCCGGCGAGTATTTCGGCGATGCCTTTGGAAAACTCTTGACGAAACTTGTTGGCAAGTATGGATTGATAATTCTATGTCCGCTGAACGGAAAGCTTAAAAAACTAGCTGCCCCGATCTATGTCGAGGCGATAAAAAGGTCAACTGAAATCGTAGATGCACTGATCACTCGAAGCAGCGAGATCGTTGATGAGGGATACATCGCCCAGGTATTGGTTGGTGAGGATTACTTTCCGCTTTTCTGGCAGGGCAACGACGATAAGCGAAACGCGCTCAAGAAAACTAAGAAGGGAACGTTCCGGACTAAAGATGGAACGAAAGAATTTACGTTAGATGAACTGGCCGAGATCGCAGCGAATGAGCCGGGACGATTTAGTCCCAGCGTGGTTTTGCGTTCGGTTGTTCAAGATTATATCTTGCCGACTGTGTGCTATTTCGGTGGGGCCGCTGAGATCGCTTATTTTGCTCAAAGCGGCGACGTCTACCGAATTCTTGACAGGCCTGCAACAAATATTTTTCACCGGCAAAGTTTTACATTCATCGAGTCGAAATACTCTAAAACGCTGGATCGATACAATCTCAACCTTACAGATCTGTTCGAAGGGTTCGACAAGATCCTGCCGCAGATCGTAGAGCAATATTTAAATGCCGAAACGTCTAAAACCTTCACCGAGGTAGAGGAAGAGATAACGGAGCAGTTGAATAGACTCGATCACGAGCTCTTGACGATCGATCCCACGCTGGTAGAGAATTTGGCCAAACGGCGGCCGAAGGTTCTCCACCACATATCGGCACTTAGGAATAAATTTAATAATGTCCAAGTCAGAAAGGACGAGGTTGTTCGGCAGCAGATCGATTCGATGTTCACTAATCTGTTGCCGAACAAGCAGTTGCAGGAGCGTTCACTTAACGTTATTCACTTTTTGAATCGATACGGATTTAATTTCATCGATTGGATCTATGACGTTATTGCTCTCGATGATAAATCGCATCGTGTCGTCCGCCTCTGATTTAGTCCATACAATGCCAACCGATCATCAGAACAAGATCAGAGTATTACCCGACAATCTGGCTAACCAGATCGCCGCGGGCGAAGTAGTAGAACGCCCAGCCTCGGTCGTGAAAGAAATGGTCGAGAATGCCATCGACGCCGGAAGCAAGCGATTGCAGATCGATATCGAACTCGGGGGGCGAAGATTGATACGCATCAGCGACGACGGCGAAGGTATGACGCGGGATGACTCGATTCTAGCATTTGAACGGCACGCTACTTCAAAGATACGGACGCTCGAAGATCTGGGTGCCATCGGAACGCTCGGTTTTCGCGGTGAGGCACTTGCCTCGATCGCATCGGTTGCAAAAGTCGAGCTTATAACGAAGACGGACGGCGTAATTGCCGCAACCAAAGTTGTCATTGAAGGAGGAAAGCTGATCGACGTTAAGGATGCGGCCCGCGATACGGGAACGACGATTACAGTCCGCGACCTTTTTTACAACACCCCGGCGAGACGCAAATTTATGCGGTCCGAGGCGACCGAAAACTATCACCTTACTAGTATCGTAACCCATTACGCACTCGCCCGGCCTGATATAGCTTTCACGCTGACTAACAATGGCAGGGAAGTATTGCGTGTTTCGCCGGCTAAAGATCTGCGCGAGCGAGCATTTCAGATCTTTGGTGCGGGTCTGCTTGATAGCCTTTTACCCGTGAGCGGTGGCCGCGAACACGTGGCAAAAGTATCGGGTTTTATCTCCGCACCGCGAGAGAGGCGCACGACGCGGGATGCCCAATATTTTTTCGTTAATAAGCGGTTCGTCCGTGACAGGACGATCGCGGGCGGGTTGCTCGAGGGCTTTCGAAGCGTTCTGCCACACGGGGTTTATCCGGTCGCGTTTCTCTTTCTCGACATTCCACTCGATGAGATCGACGTAAACGTTCACCCCGCGAAGACGGAGGTGCGGTTTCGGCGAGGCGAAGCGGTCAAAGATGTGATTGCTGAAGCGGTTCGCGAAGCCCTGGCTCGAGCAGGAGTAACTGGCGATAGCGAGCCGGAGCGATTTGAAAGCGAAATCCGCTCAACGTTTATAGTTCCCGTCTCACAGGAAGCGGAACAAGCGGATTTGCCGGAACAAGTCGGTATCGACTTTGGACTGGTTGAACCGCAGGATTCATTCAATAGGAACCACGATCCGAAGTCAAATCAAGTAAGTTTCCATGATGAAACGCCCGTTCCGGCGGTCGATGGTCTGGCTCCACATCCAAGATCGCCCGAACCTCAACTTGATCTTTTGTCGGTCTCAACGAGCGAAGCGTTCGAAAGTGCGGCCGCTGATAGGTTGTCGGAAATTTATGAGTCCAGACCTCTGGACTATGCAGTGCTACCGCCAGTTAATTCAGCAGAAAAGCTTGTAAGATCTGTCGAGGTCGATCAGGTACTTCGAGCGAAGATCAAGCCGCTCGGGCAATTGCATGATAGCTTTATCATTGCGGTCGATGATGAAGGCCTCTTATTGATAGATCAGCATGTTGCCCACGAGCGAATACTTTTCGACAAATTTCGGCAGAGCGAGACTGACCGTCGAATCGAGTCTCAGAATCTACTCCTACCCGAAACCCTTGACCTTTCGCCTGCCCAATCGCAGGCTTTCGAACTGATCGAGGCCGATCTTGAATCACTCGGCTTCGGTTTAATGAGGCTTTCAGGGCGCACTATCGCGATCAAGAGCGTTCCGACCGATCTGCCTGCGTCGGAAGCGAGGAACTTGTTTGCGGAAATACTGGACACCATCGATGCGGAGAAGCGGGGATCTCCAAAATCCACTTTGCGTGACGATATCGCCGCAAGTCTAGCTTGCAAGGCAGCTGTAAAGATCAATATGAAGCTTACACCGGAGAAGATGCACTGGCTGATCGATCATCTGCTAATTACAACATCGCCAACTACGTGCCCACATGGACGGCCGGTAATTTTGAGGCTCTCGATGAAAGACATTGAGGGTGGATTTCACCGAACCTAATAGCCGCCTTGTTCGCCAGTTTAGAACCAAGAGTCTCTGTGAAATAAAATCGGGGCTTTGTCGAAAAATCTTTGTCTAAGCTTGCAACTAAGTCCCGACCTAGTGTATATTTCCACTCAGTTTACGTCCCGTTAAAATAAGTTCGTCAAATTTGATCGATCAATGAAGAGAATCAACCTGCACAAGGCAAAAGCTCAGATCGCCAGGCCTAATACGATACGCGATATTAACCGCCAGATCGTTCTCAACTATGTACGCGATCGGTCGCCGATCTCGAGAGCAGATATCGCGCGTGAGACCGCGCTCCATCGCTCAACGGTCTCGGTGATTATTGACGACCTGGTTTCGTCGGATATGATCGTCGAGATTGGCGAAGGTGCTTCGTCCGGAGGGCGACGGCCGACGATGTTTAACTTAAAGGTCGGCGTGCCAGTCGCCATCGGCATCGACGTAACGCCGCGAACAACGACCGTAGCGGTCGCCGACCTAGCGGGCAAACTGCTGGAAAGTGAAACGTTTTCGACCTCGCCGGACATCGATTTCATGACCGAGCAGATCGTGAGCAGGGCAAAGCGGTTAGCGGAAAAGTACAAGGAAACTGACCTTGAGATCGGCATGAGCGTTCCTGGCCTCGTCGATCAGGGACTGGGCAAAATATTTCATGTTCCCTACTTTAATTGGCGCGATTGGGATATTTGTGAACGGCTTGCGGCCGAGACCAATTTGACCGTTGTCGTTGAGAACGACGCTAACGCGACCTCGCTCGCCGAACTTTGGTTTGGGCACGAAAAGGTGCGTAAAACTGATACGTTTGTGATGGTTCTGGTCGGGGAGGGAATTGGAACAGGAATTATTTTCGACGGCCAGGTTTATCGCGGAGAGAAAGGTGCGGGTGGCGAATTCGGCCATATGATCGCCGGTGAAAACGCTCCAATCGAATGTTCCTGCGGCAGCCGTGAATGCTGGGAAGCATACGCCTCGGAAAAGGCGATGATCCAGCGTTACCGCGACCTGCTTAAGCAAGACGACATGAAGGAAAACGGCATCGAGATCCAGAATGTCATTGAGCTGGCGATGAATGGAGAAAAGCACGCGACGGCCGCACTCAAGGAAACGGCACATTATCTCGGTAACGGTATCTCGAACCTGATCGTTGGTTTGAGTCCGCAGGTTGTGGTGGTAAGCGGCAAGATCACTCAGGCATGGGACCTGTTTTCGGACGAGCTTAACCGCATTTCGGAAAGAAGCATTCTGGCGGGACTGCCGACCACGGAGCTCGTTCCTTCGTCACTTGGTGACGCTCCGACGTTGATCGGGGCGATCGGATTAGTTTTGGCCCGTAAGTTCGGGTCGGCCAACTGACGATGAATAAAGTTTCTGAGTTTTTCTACTCACCCTTGACAATTATGTTACGGATGTATTAAAACTTTGTTGTAAGTACCAACAAACATAAAACGATAGCTGACGAATTGTTCGTGCGAACCAATTCATATTTGAAACCGAATAACCGCTGCTATCGAATATTCGACCTGGCCATCAAGTTTAATCTCAGGAGATCTTTCTTTATGCAAAAGACGGTGTTGTTCATGAAATTTAGTTTCTCGCTCTTAGTTTTAACGGTTCTGCTCGCGGCGAGCGGGCTCAGGGTCGAGGCGCAATCACAGGCGTTGAATGGCCAGATCGAAGGTGTCGTCACCGATTCCAACGGAGCAGCCGTTGTCGGTGCAACCATCATTGCCCGTAATATCGGGACGGGAACCGAACGTACGGCGACGACCGATACAAGCGGTATATACCGCTTGCCGCTGTTGCCCCTCGGAAATTTTCGGGTAACGGTTGAGGCGGCCAGCTTTAAGCGGCTGGTTCGCGAAGGCATTACGCTCGTCGCAGGTCAGACCGCAACTATCGATGCGGTATTAGAAGTCGGTGCGATGGAAACGACCGTCACGATAACCTCTGATGCCCCGATCGCTGACACGGGAAAGATCGACGTCGGCCGGGTAATGAACGCCCGGGAAGTTCAGAATCTACCGCTCGTTTCGCGAAATCCTTACAACTATGCCCTGCTTCAGGCCAATGTCACCGGACGGCCGAATGCAGAATTCGGCGTGCCGCGCATCAATGCAAACGGCTACACGAGGCGAACGAATTATCAGCTTGACGGAAACAACAACACGCAGGCGGATCGCGGCGGCATCAGACTAATGCCGATCTCCGAAACGTTCGTTAGCGAAGTCCAGCTTGTAACGAATGGCTTTTCCGCAGAATTCGGCAACACGCCGGGCCTAATAATGAACGCCATAACGCCGAGCGGAACCAATGGACTTCATGGCTCGGGGAGCTATCGCTTCAGACGTACCGGCATGTCATCGCGGCCTTTTAATATATCGCCGACTGCGGTAAAACCGGGAACTAAAGTCGATAATATCACCGGAGCGATCGGCGGCCCGATCATAAAAGATCGGTGGCACTTCTATGGCGGATATGAGTGGGTCAACCGAAATCTCGCGGGTGAACCTCAACGGACGATCACGATAAATGCCGCTGACCGAGCAGAACTGATAGCAGCGGGCGTCGCAAGCGCGGCTTTTCCAACGGCGATCCCGACCGCACAGAAGGTAAACTTTTATATTTTCCGAACAGACGCCCAACTAAACTCGTCTAACCGTCTCACCAGCCGTTTCAATTATTTCAAGAATCTTTCTCCAGACAATATAGCCGGCGGAGCAAACACCTTGGAGCGAAGCATCGACTTTGACGACAAGTCGTATTCGCTTGGACTTCAACTCGCCACTATTTTTTCGTCGAAGGTTTTGAACGAATTTCGCTATCAGTATGCTAAACGCAACTCGACGAACGTAGCGAACAGCAATTCGGGAACGGGTCCAAGTATTGTAATAACGCGTGTGAATCCCGCGCGTGCGGGATCGGGCGGTGCTAATTTTGGCGCACCCGAGAACGACGATACGATCGCTCCACTTCAGGTCACGAATCAGATTCAGGACAATTTGACGTGGACGCTCGGCGATCATGTTGCGAAAT
Source organism: Pyrinomonadales bacterium (assembly GCA_038248245.1). Classification (GTDB taxonomy): domain Bacteria; phylum Acidobacteriota; class Blastocatellia; order Pyrinomonadales; family Pyrinomonadaceae; genus OLB17. The sequence goes on from JBBRUA010000003.1 coordinate 17,511, forward strand.
TCGGAGGCGGACTCAATAGGATCGACGATACCCGACGTTCTAATGTTTTTGCGCGTTATACGTTTGCCACTTTACAGGACTTTATAAACGCAAAGAACGGAGTTACGCCGAGGAGCTACACAAACTACCTTGAAGCTTTCGGCGATCCTGATATCAAATATCAGTCGACATTTTACAATTTCTTCGCGCAGGATGATTGGAAGGTCAGACGTAACCTGAAAGTTAATTTTGGCGTTCGATATGACCAGTACGATATCCCGGACGCAAATCCATCATCACCTTTTGCCGCTTCGCAGAATTTTAACGTTGATAAAAACAACTTCGCTCCACGTCTCGGTATAGTTTATGGGCTTCGGGGTGGACGTCTCCCGACGGTAATTCGGGCAAGCGCCGGAATCTACTACGATACGGTTTACCTTGATTTTTATCAGCGTGCCCTGCAGAACAACGGTAGCCCAAGATACTTTAACTTCTCGTTTGGCCCAGCCTCGCCCGGATCCCCGGCGTTCCCGGGAACACTCGGATCTCTCCCTCCCGGAGCAGTTTTACCTGTTCAAAGTATTGAAACACTGGCCTCAGACTTCGAGAATATGTACGCGATGCATGTTAATGCACAGATTGAACAAGCGTTGACCGAGAATCTTTCAATTACGGTTGGGTTTATTAATTCCCGCGGGCGTCACATTCCACTCTACCGAAATATAAACCGGATAAGATCGGCCGCCACTCTCGCGGACGGACGACCGATCTTTAGCAGTGCGATTAATGCTGGAACTAGGGTTGATCCAAGGTTCAACAATATACTGATGGCCGAATCAGGGGGTAACTCGTCGTATAACGCACTGACGCTGCAGCTAAATAAACGGTTCTCAGAGGGATACCAGTTCAGTGCGAACTACACGCTTTCGAAATCAGAAGACGATGCTCCCGAACAGAATCTGGTTGCGACGCAGATCGGCAATCTCGTTGTTCAGGATCCAACTAATCGTGCCCGCGGTAAGGGTCCGTCGCTTGCCGACCAACGCCACACCTTTGTGATGACGTTTGTTGGAAGGCCGCAATTCAATTTTGAAAACAAAGTCTTGCGCTATCTCGTAAATAAGAACCAATTTGGAGTTATTGCGACTGCCAATAGCGGAGAAAGGTTTAATATCGTGGCGGCTACGGACATAAATCTTGACGGGTTTACGGGCTCAGACAACCCGGTCGGTATCGGGCGCAATTCCGGAACGACTCCGAAACAGGTCAATGTTGATTTTCGCTACTCGCGTTTTATCAATTTTACAGAGCGTTTCAAAATGGAAGCATTCGGAGAATTTTTGAATGTGTTCAACATCAACAGCATATTCCAGATCAACAGTCTGACGGTTACGACCGATGCGGCAGGGAACCCGACTCAGGCTTTGCCTACGGTTCAAACGCGACCCGTAACTTCGCTCGACAGCAGGCAGATGCAGATAGGCTTTAAGTTCATTTTCTAGCCGCTTTGTTTGGGCCGCTCATTGGCGATGGAGAAATGAAAATTCATCTCTCCGAACTGGATGAGCGGCTCAAAATTTGTATTCCTAAATGAGACCGCGACACGGGTGTATCTGGCGGGTCACGCGAAGCTCTTTATAGTTTGTTAGTTCCGAAGGCTCAGGAAAGCCGTCAGGGACAGATCGGCGTTAAGTTTATTTTCTAGGCTGCATTTAATTCTGAACGGGTGACGTTTCCGGCGCACCTATTTCCAAATATCCTATGATTGCTGAGAATGAACCAAAAGACGAAGAGGTAGAAGAACGTCCTGATAGCTGGTGGTATCCCGTTTACGCGGCAGTAATACTCACGCTTATACTGGTCCTATTTTTGCTTTGGTCCTTTTCTCGTTTCTTTTCGAGCTAAAAATCGAGCTAAAAAACACGAATGAAATATTTGGATTGGGCGATTGTTGTTGCTTATTTGGTTTACGTTATCTGGGACGGTATCCGGATGACTAAACACAGTGGCGACGTCGAAGGATATTTTCTCGCGAATCGAAGCTTACCTTGGTGGGCGGTCGGTCTGTCGGTAATGGCGACTCAGCTTTCGGCTATTACTCTGGTCGGCACGACGGGTCAGGCATATACCGACGGGATGCGGTTCATCCAGTTTTATTACGGCCTGCCGCTCGCGATGGTGATTCTCTGCATCACCGTAGTTCCTTTCTTTTACCGCGCCAAGGTCTATACCGCTTACGAATATCTAGAAAAGCGCTTCGACGCGAAAACGCGCAGTTTGACAAGCGCTCTTTTTCTTCTATCGAGAGGTCTTGGGGTTGGCGTGATCATCGCCGCTCCGTCTGTGATCCTTTCCATAGTGCTCGGTTGGAGCGAGATCGCGACGATCTTTTTGATCGGCATGTCCACCACGCTCTACACGATGGTCGGCGGTGTCCAGGCCGTGACGTGGACAGACGTCAAGCAGATGGTCGTCATCTTTGCCGGGCTCTCTGTCGTTTTGTTTGTGATCATTGCACAATTTCCGCCGCAGGTTTCGCTTACCGACGGTCTCTACTTGGCGGGGGCTCTCGGCAAGCTGGAAACAATAAACACCAGCTTTGACCTGACGGAAAAATACACTATCTGGTCGGGTCTGATCGCCGCTTTATTTTTGTTTCTGGCCTATTTCGGCTGCGACCAAAGCCAGGTTCAACGCTTTTTGACGGCGAAATCGGTAAGCCAAAGCCGAACGTCGCTACTGATGAGTGCCTTTCTCAAGATCCCGATGCAGTTTATGATCTTGCTCGTTGGCGTTCTGGTATTTGTTTTTTACCAGTTCGTCCAACCGCCAATGATCTTTAACTCGGTCGCAGTAGAAAAGGTCCAGCAAGTTGCCGGTTACACCCAACTGGAATCCGAATTCTCGGCCGCCCACCAGTCGCGTGAAGCCGCCGCACTCGCTTACGTTGGTGATCGAAACGATACGACGAAACAGGCTTATGTCGAGGCCGATCGGATCTTCAACGGAACAAGGCAAAACGCAGTTGATTTCGTGAAGACCTCGACGAACAATAAAACATTCAATGACGTGAACTACGTTTTTCCATCGTTTGTCGTCGCAAACATGCCAATGGGAGTGGTAGGTCTGATCATTGCCGCTATCTTCGCGGCCGCGATGTCCTCGATCTCGTCTGAGCTAAATGCGCTTGCAACGGCATCGACCATCGATTTTTACCGCAGGCATTTCCGCAAAGACGGTACCGATAGGCACTATATCGCATTTGGCCGCTTCGCTACATTCGTGTGGGGAATATTCGCCTGCGTGGTGGCGATCTACGCCACAAATCTCGGTTCGCTGATCGAGGTCGTTAATAAATTCGGTTCATTCTTTTACGGTTCGCTATTGGGCGTTTTCGTCCTCGCGATCGTTGTTAAGCGGGCGCGTGCCCGAGGCGCGTTTTTTGGAATGATGTTCGGTATTGCTTCCGTTTGGGTTGCCAGCACATATTCGAACATCGAGTTTTTGTGGTTCAATGTCGTTGGCTGCTTGGTCACGGTCGGTACTGGCTACCTGATAAGTTTGACGGTTAGAAGTGAGGATAAGTAGGAAATCATGAATCGCAATTTTTTACGCAGCAGCTTTGCACTCGCGATGATCGTCGGGATCATTGCACCGTCGATCATTGTTTCCGCTCAGGTTCGTTCCGTCTATGATAACGGGGCCGTTGGTCTGGGGCAAAAACTAAAGCGTTTGCAGACGACTGCGAGTGCGATGCATACGGCGGCACATCCCGACGACGAAGACTCGGGACTGCTCGCTGAACTCGCCCGTGGCCAAAATGCACGCGTATCTTATCTTTCGCTAACACGTGGTGAAGGCGGCCAGAACGTGATCGGGCCGGAACTTTTTGAGTCGCTCGGTATAATTCGCACGGAAGAACTGCTCCAAGCCCGACGACTCGACGGCGGAACCCAGTTTTTTACTCGATTCATGGAATACGGCTTTTCTAAAAAACGTGACGAAGCCGCACGGATTTGGAACGAAAAAGCGGTTCTCGGCGACATGGTTCGGGCGATCAGGCTATTCAAGCCGCTCGTGATAATCTCACGCTTCGCGGGAACGCCGGCAGATGGTCACGGCCAGCATCAGCTCGCCGGTTATTTGACTCCGATCGCATTTAAAGCCGCAGCAGACGCGAAACAATTTCCGGAACAGATCGAGGATGAAGGCCTTCATCCGTGGCAGGCTAAAAAGCTTTATGTTGGTCAAGGCTTCGGGCCGAATTCGGCCGCTTCGACAACTCTTTCGGTTCCCACTGGCGAATACGATCCGCTGATCGGAAGATCGTATTTCGAGATCGCGATGGAAGGCAGAAGCCAGCACAAATCGCAGGAAATGGGTTCGCTCGAGCTTCGCGGAAAGCAGAATTCCGGACTACGTCTGCTTGAGTCGAACACCGGAAATAGCGAGGCGGACAAAAACGTGTTCGCGGGTATCGATACATCGATATCAGGAATCGCGAAAACCTCAGGTCTCAACGAAGATTACCTTAGTGCCGATTTGAAAGACGCTGAAAATGCGGCGGAAAAGGCGCTCGCCGCGTTCGATCCGTTCAATACCGGCAAGTCGATCGCACCGCTCGCTGACGGCCTGCGTTCGATCCGCAAGGCTCGCCGAAAGGTCGCTGAAAAATCATCCGGCGGTCCGAATAACGCCCTTGTCGACGCTGATTTTATGCTCGCTCAGAAAGAACGTCAATTCTCTGAGGCACTGCAGAGTGCCGCCGGTGTCATCGTCGATGCTCTGGCCTCCAATGAGACGATAGTCGCGGGTGATTCGACCCCAGTTTCGGTCCGTGTTTTCGCACCGCAGACAAATGGTGTAAAGGTGAGCGGAGCGACGCTCAAAGTCCCGCAGGGTTGGGCATCGACGTCGGTGCCGGAACCTGCCCAGGGACCTGTTCAAAGCTTTCGCCCGCGTAACGAAGTCGCCCTTAATGCATACTTTTTCAATCTAAAGTCCGCAGCGGACGCAAAGCCGACTCAGCCGTATTGGCTCGAGGGGCAGCGAAAAGATTTCACGTTCGCATGGCCGGAGACCGGCCCCGAACGCAATATGCCGTTTCGAGCTGCTATTGCATCGGCAGAAGTAACAATGACAATCGGCGGTGAAGAGATCAGTGTTTCGAAACCGGTCGAGTACCGCTTCGCCGACGATATTCGCGGCGAATTGCGCCGCGATCTGAACGTCGTTCCGCGTGTGACGATCAGTTTCGAGTCCAACCTGGTCATCGCCCCGACGGCGGTCAAGGCACAGACGCAAAGGGTAGTAATGTCGGTGACGAATAATTCGCCAGGCGGATCTGCCGGAACTGTAAAACTCGATCTGCCAAACGGCTGGACGTCGTCGCCAAAATCGTCTGAGTTTAATCTAAAAAGCAGCGGCGAAAAGACCGCGATCGTATTCGCTGTCACGATCCCGGCGAATACCAAGCCTGAATCATATAAGATACTGGCGAAGGCCGATGTCGGCACGAAGTCGTACAGCCAGACGATGCTTGAAATAGCTTATCCGCACATTCAAACGCATCGGCGATATGTGCCGTCCGAGATTTCCGCTAAGGTCGTCGATCTCAAGGTTTCACCTGTCTCGGTCGGCTACATCATGGGCACCGGCGACCGCGTTCCCGAAGCGATCAGATTGCTCGGACTGAATGTGACGATGCTCGAAGAGAAAGATCTGTCCACGGGCGACCTTTCGAAATTTGACACCATTGTCGTCGGTATTCGGGCTTCGCAGGTGCGTCCTGACTATGTTTCGAACAACGGACGTTTGCTCGATTTTGTGAAAAAAGGCGGGACGATGATCGTGCAGTACCAGCAGCAAGAATTCATTCGCGAGAATATGCTTCCTTTCCCAGCGAAGATGGAGTCGGTGATCAATGGAACGCAACGAATTTCGAATGTTCGTGTTGTTGACGAAAATGCTCCGGTGACTATCCTTGAACCGAAAAACGCCGTATTCAATTTCCCAAATAAGATCGTCAGCAGCGACTGGGATAATTGGGTGCAGGAGAGAAATCTCTATTCTCTGACTGAACTCGATCCGCGATATTCGGCACTGTTATCCACTCAGGATGAAGGCGAACCACCAGTTACCGGCGGCTTGGTATATGCGAAATTAGGAAAGGGCCATTACGTTTATAATTCTTATTCCTTTTTCCGACAGCTGCCGACAGGCAATCCGGGAGCATACCGGCTATTAGCCAATTTACTGAGTTTGCCGAAATCACCGGCTAAATAGGCAATCGAAAGCACAGGGACTCTCTAAGATCGTCTCTGTGCTTTTTAATTTTCGATTATCACATCAAACACTCCAAATATGTCTTCAGAAGTACAAGAGAAATTTCCGGCACAGAGTTACAAAGAAAACGTCCTGGCAGATTGTTTTGCGGATGCGAAAGAGTATTTTCTCGACGCCTATCACCAGGTAGATCTCGCCCACGCGATAATGCTTGAGGAGCAGGGAATCATCACATCCGAGGAACTGCGTGTTTTGCTCGTCGCTCTGAAGGATCTCGATTTCGATTCCATCCGCAAGATGGACTACGACGGCAGTTTTGAAGATCTGTTTTATCTCCTACAACGCGAGATCGCTCTTCGTTGTGATCCGGACATTGCCGGAAAGCTGCACACGGCACGCAGTCGGAACGATATTGACGTGACGATCTACCGGCTGTATCTTCGGCGTTCGACATTGAAATTGCTTCGCTCGGCAATGGATCTGCGAAAGGTATTTCTCGACTTGGCGGCGAAGAATCACGAGACGATCATTCCGGCATACACGCATACTCAACCGGCCCAGCCGTCGACGATGGCACACCTTCTGCTCGCGATGGCAGAGAATGTTGGCCGCGATATCAAGCGTTTGCAACGGGCGTTCGAGAATATGAATTATTGCCCACTCGGTTCGGGGGCGATCACGACGACCGGGTTTCCAATCAATCGACATCGCGTCGCCGAATTGCTCGGTTTTACTGCTCCGACGGTTAATTCCTACGCATCGATCGCTTCCATCGATTACTTCACTGAACTGCTGGGTGCGACCTCGGCGATGCTAGTGAATATCGGTAAATTCGCGCAAGAGTTTTTGCTGATGGCGATGATGGAGTTCAACGCTATCCGGCTGCCGGACGGTTTTGTTCAGGGCTCGTCGATCATGCCGCAGAAGCGGAATCCCGTCGCCCTCGAACACATCCGGGCCATCGGTAGCAAGGCTTTGGGACAGTGCATGGGCGTGATCACGAGCGTTCACAACACGCCGTTTGGCGACATCAATGATGTGGAAGACGACCTGCAGCCACTTATTTACAGCGGTATTCGGGATGCGAATCGAGCCGTCGCCCTATTCGCCAGTACGCTGAAGGCCGCGACATTTAATTACGAAGTTCTTCGGAATCGGGCCGGCGAGAATTTCATCGCTGTGACTGAACTCGCGGACACGATCGTTCGGACTGAAAACTTGCCGTTCAGAATTGCTCACAGCATTGTTGGAAAGTGTGTGCGTAGGGCGATCGATCAGAAATCAGAGATCACGTTTGAAATGCTTCAGGATATTTCGAACGAGGTAGTCGGCCGTCCCTTGTCAATCACGCCCGACGGTCTCGCTGCAGCTGTTTCACCGGAAAATTTTGTTAATATTCGAACGATCTACGGCGGCACTGCGCCGAGCGAAACGCGGCGGGCGTTAGGAGTCGAGCGTGATCATGAGGTGAACGACGATGCTTGGTTCGTAAAAACGAATGAAGCGTTGGATAGCGCCGCGGTAGTGTTGGGTGAATCGATCGAGTCCAAATCTGCTTAGGATAAGCGACAACCGACAATTATTCGACGACAACGAGAACGTCACCGGCGTTTACGGTTTGACCCTCGATGGCACGGATTTCGGCGACAACGCCGTCTTTCGGAGCTTTTAGTTCGTTTTGCATTTTCATCGCCTCGACGACGACGATGCCGTCGCCTTTTGCCACCTCAGCACCGATTTCGACCAGAATTCTAACGACCTTGCCGGGCATCGCGGTTTTGATCTCCGCTTGACCGGCGGCATCTTCGTCGGCCTTGCTGGCACCGCGAAGTCGTTTCGGGTCGATTATGTCGATATCGGTCTCGCGGCCATGAAGCGAAACCGTGAACGCCGTGGCGGCACCGGATTTCGGCGAAACAGAAACCTCGGAGATCTTGTTCTCATTCTTGATCAGATAAACGCCCTTTTCCGGTTCGGAAACGTCGAGCCGATACTCGCGACCATCAACCGTCGCCGTGACGGTGCGGCCGTCGCGAACTATCTCGACATCGTGCTTTTCGCCGTTAATTTCTGCTTGCAGCTTCATACAATACCAAATTTCAAATCTGAAATATCAAATTTCGAATAAACCTCTGTGTCTCTGTGCCTCTGTGGTAACAACACTATCTCCGCGTCGATTTTTTGTATTCGCTGAGAAGCAGGTTCATGAACTCTTCGCGGCGGTGATAGAGTTTTTTGGGTTTTCGCGGAGCGTGTCTTGCTAACGTGTAGGCTGTTATCAAAGGCAGAGCTACGGTCGAATCGACGTAGCACACGACCGCGTCGGGGAGTTTGTCGGGGTCGACTTTGCCCCAGCTTACTGCTTCGGCAGGCGTTGCACCGCTGAGGCCGCCGGTGTCGGGGCGGGCGTCGGTTATTTGAAGGAAATAATCGTGGCCTTTTTCGTCGATGCCGAGAACCTCTTGGATCTGCGGTTCGGTTTGCAGGGCAAAGTTTTTCGGGCTCCCGCCGCCGAGAATGAATATGGCGGATTTGCCGCCTTTTTTGTTCTGCTTGCCGGTGTGAATAACTCCGCGTTTGGCGGCGAGGACGATGGAAGCGGTTTCGTTGACGTCGAGATTTGGATTGAGGATGAGCTTTCCGCCCTGCAGTTCTTTGGCGGCGATGTTCATACCGATCGACGAATCGCCGGGTGACGAAGTATATATCGGCACACCGTATTCGTAGGCGACGGCGAGAAGGGATTTTTCTTTGATGCCGAGCAGCTTTTCGCGTTCGCGGATGTATTTGCCGCAGAGATAGTGAAACTCGGCACTGCTCATCGTTTTCTGAAACTCGTCGTGCTCGATCAGGCGGCGAAAGAACGAGTCGGTATCGAGCAGCACGCTGTAGTCGAAAAAGATGTCATAGATGCGAACGACCTCTTCGTCACGCAGAATGCGGTCGTCGAGTTTGGCGTCGCCCTGATGGAGCGAGAGGCCGATGCCGAAGTGCGTGTCGTGATAAAGATTGGCCCCGGTCGAGATGATCCAGTCAACAAATCCGGCCTTGATCAGAGGAATCA
>JBBRUA010000004.1:0-26504 GCA_038248245.1 Pyrinomonadales bacterium
CATCTGGTCGGGCTGCATCCGGAAGAATTACTCACGGCTCGATCGATCGAGGAGCAGGAGCGACTATTTGCGAAAAATATCTCACCGTTTTTCGATTCCATGGTTATTCGCACGCTCGGACGCTTGCCGGTCACAATGTTCGGTCTCGGAATACCGCCGCAACAGCTTTATGAATTGAAACAAGATCTGGCCGGCGGAGACTCGCTGATCGACGCCTATCGGTCACGGGCCCATAAACTTGCGTGCGGTTTTCCGATCAATGAAAACTACTTTGCGTGGCAGGCCTTCGCGTGCAAATACGACACCGAAAAGCGGGCCGCGATACCGGAGTATCTGAAGGCCGAAAATTTCGATTCTCTCAAAGCAAACTCACATCGCATTCGCACCGGGGTTGGTTCCGTGACTGACGAGATCAGGGATTACCCGGCAGGCACTTTCGACCGATTTGTATTTCTCGACGCACAGGACTGGATGGACGCGGCAACTATGTCGAGGCTATGGCAGCAGATCGCCGAAAAAGGTGCGGCCGGGTCGAGGATCATTTTCCGGACGGCCGCCGCGGCATCTCCGTTGCCCCGCAATCTACCGCCGGAGCTCTTAAACAGATTCGAATACCATGCCGATCGCTCGATCGAATTATTTCATCAGGACCGTGCGTCGATCTATGGCGGCTTTCATCTGTACAGCCTTAAATCATGAAAGAAAACGTGGCCACGGATGCCTTTGGGAAAATGGATTCGATCTACCGTTATCAGCGGTATTTCTATGACGCGACTCGTAAATTTTACCTTCTCGGGCGCGATACTTTGATCCGTAAAATGCCTGTAACTGCCGGCGACCGGATCGCGGAGATCGGTTGTGGTACGGGGCGAAATCTTCAATTGCTCGCGAAAATGTACCCGGAGGCAAACTTCTACGGCCTCGATGCATCGAGCGAAATGTTGGTAACTGCACGGGCAAATATCAGCAGATTGGACAACGTTCACCTTAAAACGGCGTTAGCTGATGATTTCGATTCCTGCGAGACGTTCTGCCTGAATGAGAAGTTCGACACGATCTTTTTCAGCTACTCGATATCAATGATCCCGATGTGGCGCGAGGCGATCGAATGCGCCCTTTCAAATCTGAAGCCCGGTGGGAACCTTTTCATTGTCGACTTCTACGACCAAATGGAGTTGCCTGGCTGGTTTCGGGTGATGCTGCGTGGCTGGCTGCGCAAGTTCCATGTTCAGTTTTGGAATGAGCTGATACCGCACCTTTACGATCTTCACCGGGCAGGTAAAGGCATACTTAGTATCGAGTCAATATCCAGACGATATGCCTTTATCGTTACCTTTAAGAAGGCCGATGACTATTAACCGAAGATTAATTCTGCCGTAACTCTCTCGTCACAACCGAAGCTTAAACTCTTATTTACCGCCGCTCAGTAGCTGATATTTTTTTCGGTTTGCAGTTTAGGGATACGGTGTTTAAAAGCCTCGTAATTCAGATGTATCAATTCCGGGCTAAGGGCGGCAGGGATTTTCAGCCTACCAAATACAGTTCGCTTATGACCCGGATAACTCCGGGTTTTTTTTATTTTTGCCGTGAGGATCAAAATGAAAACTAAAACTGACCAGTTACATTTTCTAAAAAAGGGAGAACAACCGAGGCGTCACGCGACGGGAGTATCGTTGCATTGCCACTCTCTTCATTCAAAAGAGATGCTCGACTTTGTGCCGTACTATGCGGAGCGGATTCCTGTTTTGAGGAGGTTTTGGCACCGCGAGATGAGAAAGCGCAAGATCATGTATGGCCGAGTGCCGGATTTTACTTTGGGTTATTGGGAACCGCCGCTGACGGGCGTCGAGGTCTTTAAGTCTGAGATCGAAAGCCTGAAAAGCCTCGGCCTTTCAGGAATGGTTTCGATCACGGATCACGATAGCATCTCGGCCAACCTTGAATTAAATGCTTCGTCGATCGACATTCCGATCTCCATGGAATGGACTGTCCCATTCGAGGAAGCCTTTTTTCACGTTGGGGTCCACAATCTGCCCGCCGAAAATGCGGAGGACATCACGGCTCAGCTACTGGCGTATTCAAACCAACGGTCCGACACGGATCGCGATCGTTTAACCCAATTATTTGCGATGCTGAATCAGATCCCGGAGGTTTTGGTCGTACTCAATCATCCCATCTGGGATATCGAAATGATCGGGCAGGTTAAGCATGAAAGGCTTTTGAAACTCTTTCTTGAACGGCATAAAAGTTCGATCCATGCAGTAGAGGTCAACGGCTTTCGCTCGTGGGGCGAGAATCGGCGGGTCATCGATCTGGGCGCAGACCTCGAACTTCCGGTAATCTCGGGTGGCGACAGACATTGCTGTCAATCGAATACGATGATAAATCTCACGAATGCATCGACATTCTCTGAATTTGTCAGTGAGGTAAGAGTCGATAAAAAAAGCTCGGTGGCAATTACACCTGAATATCACGTGCCCCTGCCGTCTCGGCAACTCGCCTCAATGGCCCAGATACTTTCTGATTACAAACATTTTCCCGAAGGTCGCCGGGTTTGGTCAGATCGCATTATGCTTGATTCACATGACGGAACCGGTCTCAGATCGCTTACCGATCAATGGGATGGAAAACGTCCACTTTGGTCATTTCTCGCGATCGGAAGTCTAAAGATATTGAGCCATCCGGCAATGCGCCCGTTTCTTGCCCTGACGGTCGGCGACGCCGATATCGGCGTCGAGCCCAACGGTCAAGTGACACCTAAAACTATCCAGCATCCTATCTCAAGTGAACAGCTAAAACCGAAAACAGTATGAGACCAAACAATGGCTTGAAACTGCGTCGAATATTTCGATTTAGACACCTGGATCGTCTTCGACCAGTGGAAAAAAGATACGATCGGCGAACTTAACGCAACGCCGATTGCCGGACAATATATGTTGCAACGATGCACTATTTAAATCTTAAGGCGACCGAGTTAAGGCAGTAACGCAAACCGGTTGGTTCGGGTCCGTCGTCGAAAACGTGTCCGATGTGCGAACCGCAGCGGGCACACTCGACCTCGATGCGCTCTTCGGAGAGAGAATTGTCAGCCTTCTCAACGATGTTCTTCTTATTGATCGGCTGGAAAAAGCTCGGCCAGCCGGTTTCGGAATCATATTTTGCGTCAGAACTAAACAGAGCCAATCCGCATGCTCCGCAGTAATAGGTTCCCTTTTTGTAATTCTTATTCAACGCTCCGGTGTATGGCCGCTCGGTGCCTTCCTGACGCAGTACGTTATACTCAGCGGGTGCGAGTATCTTTTTCCACTCGGCATCGGTCGTAGTCACTGCAACTCCGTCATATTCGCCGTCCGTGAAGGTGATCTCGCGAACGGTCTTAACTTTTGCTTTCTTTTTGGGTGTCGCGGATGCCGTAAATGAGGACGCCGACGTTGTATGATCCGGCATGAGAACCGCTGCGATCGCTACTGTTAAAACCAACGCTAAAATTGAAAATATTGCTTTGTATTTCATGATGAAAAGGTCTCGCGATTGTCGATCTGTTCGTGGTGACAGATAGAACGCTACGATGATAGTGTAACCTTGGGGAAATTAAAAAAGGATGGGCGAGCGTAACGGGGAGAGGAGTTTTTTTAATGCAGATCGTTCGATGATCTGAGGACTTTTACCCTATCTGCTAGTCACAAGTACCCCTCCAGAAACTTGCATCCAACTGACACTTGATTTTTTGCCTCAGACCATCGAACGAAGCTTGTGAGCCGAACTAGTTCGGCATTACGATCGTGTCAACAACGTGGATGACGCCATTGGACTGTTTGACGTCAGCGATCGTGACGGTCGATTTGCCGCCCTTCTCATCTGTCAAAACTAGGTTCGAGCCTTCCATGGAAGCCATCAATTTGCCGCCCGCGACGGTCGTAAAGGTTGCAGTTCCTTTTCCTTTCTTAATTGCCTTTGCGATCTTCTTCGAATCCATATTTCCGGCCACAACGTGGTAGGTCAGGATCTTCGTCAGCATCCCTTTGTTCTCAGGCTTGAGAAGCGTGTCTACCGTTCCGGCAGGGAGCTTATCAAAAGCACTGTTGACCGGTGCGAAGACCGTGAACGGACCTTTGCTTGAAAGAGTTTCAACGAGGCCTGCAGCCTTAACCGCTGCGACCAGCGTAGTGTGATCTGCGGAATTGACTGCGTTCTCGACGATGTTCTTCGTCTTGTACATTTCTGCTCCGCCAACCATTGGGTTGCCGGTTTTCTTATCCATCTGTGCCGTGGCTGTAGACGTTCCGAAAGCGACGCCAAGCGTAAGTACTAAAAATCCCAAAAATAATTTCATTATGTTAACTCCTTTGTTCTCAACTAATCTTGAAAGCTTTATCTTTCTACTTGAGCTTTCGTTACCGTGCATTAAACGGATTCAAAAAAAGCTTGTTAGCCTCGCGACCGGTTGCGTTGGCTTGTATCTTAGAGGACATCGCGTTCGGAATAAGGCGTTCTCATTGTCGCCATGCAACCCGGCAAACGCAGGTTCGCCGGGTGATCGGGATAAGGACTTTCACTGTTTTGCTGCTTGGCATACCCTCCAGAAATGCCTTACTGCCAAACCCTTGAAATTTTGCCTTATCTCGACCCACCCGGCGAATATTATTAGATCACCAAAAGTTAGTTCGGCATGAGAACCGTGTCGATGACGTGGATCACGCCGTTTGAGCCCTTGAGATCAACCGCAGTTACCATCGACTTGCCGCCCTTTTCGTCCGTAATTACAACATTCTTGCCTTCCATCGTTGCCGTGATCTTACCACCTGCAACGGTTGTCAATTCTGCCTTGCCATTGCCTTTCTTGATAGCCTTAACGACAGCTTTCGAGTCAATGTTGCCGGCGACTACGTGGTAGGTCAGGATCTTGGCGAGCGTTGCCTTGTTTTCCGCCTTAAGCAAGGTTGCTACCGTTCCGGCTGGAAGCTTGTCAAACGCACCGTTTACCGGAGCAAAAACCGTGAACGGGCCCGCACCCTGAAGTGTTTTGACAAGGTCCGCTGCCGTGAGAGCTGCAACCAATGTCGTGTGATCCGGGGATCCAACAGCGATGTCAACGATGGTCTTGTCCTGAGCCGAAGCTGCAGTTGACGTGAAAGCGATGCTGAGTGCTAAAACAATTAATCCAAAAAATAATTTCATATACAAATATCTCCCTATGTGAATTTTTACTCCAACTTTTAAAAAAGGTCTCTAAATGCCCTTTTGTAGACTTTTTCGATAAAGCGCAAATTTTGGATTCAAAAAAAATTCACTCTTGCTGAAGTGCTTGTATTTTTTTCCGCGTAAGGTCGCTGGATAATGGCTCTATTCGTCTCCGTTGTGCTCGAACTCCCGCGATGCAACGGCAGACATCTTGTCGCGGATAAGGTCGAAGGCAAAACCTTGTCTCATCAGATGGTCGTAGTATTTCTTTGTATCTTCGCGGGTTTCGGGAATTCCTTTTAGCCGCAGGCGTTTTGCGATGGCGAGATCGATCAGGTCGTCCTCGGGCATCTTTTCGAAGGCATCGGTGATCGCACTCGCAACCACTTCTTTGTCGAGTTTTTTACGCGACATCGTTTGCTGCAGACGGCGTTTGCCTTGCGGTTTTTGACGTAGTTGAGAAAGTGCGAGGTCACGGGCGAACTGTTCGTCGTCGAGGTATTTGTATTCTTTTAGCTTTTCGACAACGCGGTCGACGATCTCGTCATTTGTCCAAAGCTTTTCGAGCAGACGTTCGCGAAGCTCACGGATCGAACGCGGTTTCGCGGCTAGCAACTTTACGGCGCGGTTCATCGTTCGCTCGCGTGAGCGTTCGACGTCCTTCACTACGCGCTTTGTTTCGTCAACTGTTGTGTATCCCTTTCGCCACATCTGCTTTTGACCTGATAGAATCGGGTTATTCGACAGTATTATGAACGGCATTCTCATCATCGACAAACCGGCCGGCATCACGTCGCACGATGTGGTGTCGCGAGTTCGGCGCATTCTGCACACAAAACGCGTCGGCCACACCGGTACGCTCGACCCTTTCGCGACGGGCGTGATGGTGGTACTTGTCGGCCAAGCGACGCGGCTCGCGCAATTCTTGGACAAAGACTTTAAGGAATACGAGGCGCTGGTCAGATTCGGCTTTGAGACCGACACCGGCGACCGGACCGGAACGCCGACGGTTACCGGTCAGGGGTTACCGACCGTCGCTCAACTCGAAGGTGCTTTGCCTGAATTCACCGGTGAGATCCAGCAAACACCACCGATGTATTCCGCAAAAAAGATCGACGGCAAAAAACTCTACGAGCTCGCCCGCAAGGGCGAAACCGTCGAGCGAAAACCTGTAACCATAACGATCCACGAACTCGCCCTGTCAGAACCACCTGCGGTAGCGGGTGGTTTAAGTAACGGCCTGGAAACCGCTACCATTAAGGTGAAATGCTCCGCCGGCACCTTCATCCGCACACTTGCCGAGGATATCGGCCGCAGGATCGGCACCGGAGCCCATCTTTCCGAACTACGGCGGACGGCGGCCGGAAAGTTTACGTTTCGCGAGAGTATTACGCTTGAGCAATTAGAGATTTTAGATGATCCGGTAACGGCTCTGATACCGATGAACAAAGCCGTCTCGCACATGCCTAAATTCGACTTGCCCGAGGACCGCGTCGACAAGACTCGAAACGGCTTGCTGACGCGAACGCCGACGCTAGACTTCCCTGACGGCGAACCGATAAGAGTGGTGGACGAAAACGGTGAGCTGGTCGCGATCGGGTTTTTCGACGCGGCCGAAAAATTTATCCAGCCCAAGGTTGTTTTGGTATAAAATTAAAAGACTATGAAAAAACGGAATGTTGCGTTGGCGATAGGCGGAGCGGTCGGGGCGGCGGTGGCGGTTAAATTATTGACCCGCGATGCGACCGTGAATTGGGAAAATGTGTCGCACAAGGTCATCCATTCCGAACGCTCGCATTTCGTGAACGTTGACGGGGCACGCGTGCATTATCAGGAATTCGGCGAGGCGACAAAGCCGACATTGATACTGATACATGGCTACACAGCGTCAGTTTTTGTCTGGAAAACGGTTGCTCCGATGCTCGCCGATGCCGGCTTTCGCGTGATCGCGGTCGATCTGTTGGGGTTTGGTTATTCGGAAAAGCCGGCATGGTTCGATTACACGATCCAGTCTCAGGCTCGAATGGTGTCCCGGTTCATGAACCGTTTGGGCATTGGCCGGGCGACGCTCGTGGGGAGTTCGTATGGCGGAGCTGTCGCCATGAGCGTGACGCTCGACAATCCCGAGGCGGTCGAAAAACTTGTTCTCGTTGACGCCGTTTGTAACGACGACGTTAAAAACCGCCCGATCTTAAAACTCGCCGCTATCCGCGGCCTCGGCGAAATTCTCACGCCATTCGTTTTCGACTCGAAATTCTTGATGCGCCGCCGCATGCAGGGAACGCTCGCCAAGGTGAATCACTCGATGATCACAAGGGAGCGGATCGACTCGATAATTCGCCCGCTGAGCGCCGTCGACGGGCACCACGCCCTGCTAGCAACATCGCGAAACTGGAACGCAAACCGCCTCGAACAAGACGCTCATCTCATCAATCAGCAAACCCTGATAATCTGGGGCGAAGAAGACAAAGTGATACCGATCAAAAACGGGTACAAACTCCACGCAGAGATCCTCAACTCCCGCTTCGTCGTCCTAAAAGACTGCGGCCACGTCCCGCCGGAAGAGAAGAGCGATATCTTCGTGGAACTGGTCAGCGAGTTTTGCCGGGACCACAAGGGCAGAATCTCCGCCCGCGACGATAAGATGCTTTTAGAAACAGCGTCATAAAAAATGTATTATGCGTTTGCGTTTAATAGGGGTAGCTGTCGGACTCGTTTATGCGGTTCTATATGGGTTTTGGACAATGATGGCCACCGGCGGGGGACATGGTAATTTTACGTGGTTTCTTTTGTTCTGCGTCGCGGAGTTTCTCGGACTCTTTTTTCCAATTATGGGATTTTTAGTCGTAAATCTCCGACCTTTCTGGGCGAAAGTTAATTGCGGCGTCTTGCTTTCAGTCACTGTTCTGTTGACTGCGTATCTGTTGGTTGACGGATTAGGTCAGGATGGAAGGGATGACATAATTAAGTCTTGGAACCGCGACCAAATAGCATTTATTGTCTTATCTGTAGTGCATTTTGCACCCTTGGTAGTAATTGGTGCGGTTCTACTCAAGAGCATTTTTATTGATGACTCAATGATCGAAAATAAATCGAAAGATCTTTCAATCTTCTGAACGTGCTTACAAATTCCAGTTTATACGGCAAAGGAATCTTTACGACTGTTGCGGTCTACGACAGCAAACCATTTCTGTGGGAAAAGCATTGGCGTCGGCTCGGCAACAATGCCTTGACGATCGGCATCGACCTGTCGGAACATTTCGATGAAACAACCCGTAAAGCTCTCGATGAGATCATCAAAAAAGATAAAGTGATTAATGGACGTGTGAGGATCACGATCTATGACGAATCACAGAGCGGCATATGGTCATCAGACACGGAGCGTAAAACAGCCCTCCAGATAATAACGGGCGATGTGCGTCCGATATCCGAAAACTTTCGCCTTTCTAATTCGCCATATCCGATCAATTCACGTTCTCCTCTCGCGGGCGTAAAATCGTGTAATTATCTTGAGCAAATAATGTCGCTGGAGGAGGCGAAGGGGCGTGGGTTTGATGAGGCGGTGCGTTTGAATGAGAATGGAGTTGTGGCTTCGGCGTGTATGGCTAATATTTTTTGGCTTAAAGAGGGCAAACTTTACACGCCGTCGCTGAAGACAGGCTGTTTGGCTGGGACGACGCGGGAATTTGTGATGGAGAATCTGCCGTGTGAGGAGGTCGAGTCGGAGATCGGAGAGTTGGACTCAGCGGAGGCGATCTATTTGACGTCCGCCGGTCTTGGCATCACCGCCGCCGCTGAATTTATGAATAGGAAACTGACAAACGCGAGACATCCGATCCTTGAAGTATTAACTTCCAACTAGTCACTGAATGAATTTTGATTTAATTCAGTGGCTAGCGATAAGGGAAAAGTGGATAGTAACTGGGAAGGCGCTAAAAAACACGAAGGCCAACGAATACGATTCGTTTATCTTCGTGTAATTCGTTGCGAAAACGGTTCTTACGCGGCGGTTTCGAAAAGAGCGAGGATCTGTTTGCCCTCGTGCGAACGCGGGTCGATGGTGCGGAGGTGTTTTTGCCCCTGCATTTCCCAGATCGCCGTGACCGTTCCTTCCTTTTCGACAGCCTGATACGAAACGTCTTCCGGCTCAGCCGGTGTTTCGACGACCGGTTCTACCGCTGGGATCGTTTCTTCTACCGCTTCTGCGGCCTGTACTGCTTCTTCTGACATCTAAATTTGAAAATCTCCTATTAACTGCTCGTTTCAACAATAAAGTATTAATTGAAAAGGAATTCTGACACATTCGGTGCATTTTTGTCGAGTTCTAACGCATTATCTAACCGCCATCTCAAGGAAAAGGTTTATCGCCTCGCGGATATTTTCCAAGGCCTGGTCTTTGGTACGGCCCTGCGACCAACATCCTTTAAGAGAAGGCACTCTCGCTACGAAATATCCGTCTTCACCTTTTTCGACAATGACTTTGATGTTCATAAACTTTAACAATATCAGAAAAAATTATTAGAGTCCGTGTCAGTAGCCGAAGCATAATAATGGCTATCTCCCCGATCCCACACCATCGCGACGTTTTAATTCCAGCTCATAAAACCAGAAATCGTTATTCGGCTGATCGATCTTGAGCATGTCGGTCTTGGCATTTTTATCTAGCGTAAAGGTCACGAATCCGCGTGGAAAATTGTAATTGACCGACGGGCGCCATTTTATTTGGAATGTGTCGTAGTGCCAATGCTCGAGGTCGGCGACAAAATTTGGTGCGGGACCGAGACGCATCACAAGTTTGCCGTTTTCGTTGGCGACGGTCACGTCGCCGTACATCTGGCTCGAATACGTACCTGCGTATTCGGTGATCGCGATCGACGGCTTTGTGTTGGGTATTCGGGACTTATCTACTTTCTCGGCTTCCACTACGTCGGCGGTCTTATTTCGGGCCATTTGCGTGACGGCCTCGGCGTTCCAGTCGCGTTTCGGTGCATTTACGAAAACGTCGCGAATCTTGCTCATCATCACCGCAAAGGCGGGCGATTCGCTGTTAGTTAATATAACAAATCCAACGTTTTCCTCGGGAATCAGGACGGTGTACGACAACATGCCGTCGAGGCCGCCGCTGTGATTTATTATCTTGCGGCCATAGTAATCGTAGGTTCCCCAACCCATCGCATACGCGTTAAAATGGCGGGTCGGATTGTTTTTCGACGCTGCTTCCGAGATCGGCTGTAACGTATTCGGAGCCCACATCTGCCAGCTTTGCTCCGGGCTGAAGATCTTTTTGCCCTCAAATGTGCCGCGGCCGAGCTGGAGACGGATCCATTTTGAAAGGTCGGCAACAGAAGAATTCAAACGTACGGCGCCGATCGCATTATCGAGAAAGCCGACCGGCAGCGAGCGGAGTTTCCCGCCGGATTCGTTATGCGGCAGGGCGAAATTGTCCTTCATATCGCGAACGCTCGTCGTCGTCCGGTTCATGCCAAGCGGTGTGAGAATGCGCGTTTGCACAAACTCCGCCCACGGTTTACCCGAAACCTTTTCGACGATCCGTCCGGCGGCGATGTACATTAGATTCTGATATCCGTACCGTGAGCGAAAGCTCGAAACCGGTTTGAGGTAGCGCACTCGTCGGAGCATTTCGTCCGTCGAATACGTCGTGTCGTACCAAAGCAGATCGCCGCTGAAAGTATCGAGTCCGACACGATGACTGACTATATCGCGTATCGTCAGCTCGTTCGTCACCCATGGATCGTACATCTGAAAATCAGGCAGATACTTCGAAACTTTATCGTTCCAACTGAGCTTTCCATCATCGACCAGGATCGCAAGGCTCGCCGTCGTGAACGCCTTTGTATTCGAGGCGATTGCGAAAACGGTGTTCTCGTCTACCATTTCAGGCTTGCCGAGCGCACGAATGCCATAGCCTTTTTGCATGACGACCTTATCATCCTTAACTATCGCGATCGCCATTCCCGCACCCGAATCTTTCCAGGTCGAAATAACTGTATTCGCGTAATCGTCGATCTCCTTCAGCTTGTCATCGAGCGTCTGGGTATAAACGAATAGTTGAAAGACGAAAATGAGTGCGAAAACAGATGTAATTTTTTTCATGATCATGTAAGAACCGCGTTTATCGCCGGGCTGCATATTCCAAATAACAATATACGGTAAAATCAGGCTTCAAGGTAGGGAGTATGCGCAAGGCGGTGATTAGGAGAGACGATTTGTGGTCTAGCGTTTTCGCCTTCGTGCTTGATAAACCCTTCCCAATTCCCGCTAAATCCGCTATCCTTTGCGAACGATGACTCCTGAGATAGCAATCACTGTTGTAATGCTTCTCGTCGCGATCGGCCTGTTCGCGAGTGAGAAGTTGCCGGTCGATATCATCGGTATCCTGCTGGTGATGGGCCTTGTGCTGACTCGCGTTTTGACGGTTCAGGAAGCAGTCGCAGGATTTGGCAACGACATCATCATCACGATCGGCGGGCTTTTTCTGCTTGTTGGCGGATTGATAAAAACAGGTCTCGTCGATCTGATCGGGCGGCGAATGCACAAGATCGCGGGCGACAGCGAATTTGTTTTGACCGCGCTCATAATGTTCGCTGCAGCGTTGGGAGCATCTGTACTAAAAAATACGACGACGACCGCGATGTTCCTGCCCGTCGTCCTCGGTCTTGCGACGAAGGCAAAAATTCCGCCGTCAAAATTACTGATGCCGCTGGCCTTCGGAGCAATTCTCGGCGGTAGCTGTACGCTGATCGGCACTTCGACCAATCTCGCCGTCAGCGGGGCGATCGTTCGCTACGGCCAGGAACCGTTTTCAATGTTCGAGCTCGCCCCGGTTGGCATTATTACGTTTGCGGTCGGAATGATCTACATGCTTTTCGTCGGCCGCCGAATGCTGCCGAGCCGCGGTGGTGAAGACTCGCTGACCGACCAGTACAAGATCCGCGAATATATCTCCGAGCTCATTGTGCTGCCCGATTCGCCGCTGGTTGGCCTCACGCTCGGCGAATCTAAGATAAATTCCGAACTCGAACTGAACGTTCTCGGCATCATCCGAGACGGCGTTCGAATTACGGCCCCAGGCCTGAGCGAACGAATTCAGCGGCGCGATTCGCTAATTGTGGAAGGCACGATCGTCGACATTTTGCGTATTAAGGAAGAGGTTGGTCTCGAGATAAAGCCTGATTTTATGCTGAGCGACACCGAACTCGAAGGCGAAGACATCGAGCTGTTCGAACTGATGATAATGCGCGACTCGCGACTCGTTGGCCAAACGCTCAAAACGTTAAAATTCCGACAAACTTTCGATCTCACAGTTTTAGCAGTTAACCGCCACGGCGAAACGCTGGTCGATAAATTGAGCGATGTAAAGTTTATTTTCGGCGACGTTTTGCTGGTGCAGGGAAAACGTGACGGCATCGCATCTCTAATAAACGAAAGAGAATTGCTCGTTCTCGAGGACACGTCGACTGCCAACATACGCATCGACAAACGCAAATGGGCCATCGCCGCGTTCGTTTTATTTCTCTCGCTGTCGCTGTCGAAGATAACGGTCGGGTACGACATTCCGCTTGCGATCTGCGTTTTGAGCGGCGTAATGGTTCTGCTCGCGACTAAAACGATTCGCTACAGCGAGATGTATTCGCTGATCGATTTTCGGCTGCTTGTGCTGATCGCCTGCATGATGAGCTTTGGCGTGGCAATGGAAAACACCGGTGCCGACAAATATCTGGCGGGATTGATCACGACGTATTTCGGTCAGTACGGCGGCGGTGCGGTGCTCGCCGGTTTTTTTGTTCTGACGGTCGCCCTCACCCAACCGATGTCGAATCAGGCGGCAGCACTTGTCGTTCTGCCGGTCGCTGTCAATGCCGCCATCTTACTGGGCCTGAATCCGCGCACTTTCATCGTCGCCGTCACCTACGCTGCGTCGTTTTCGTTCATCACGCCGCTCGAACCGGCTTGCGTCCTTGTTTACACGCCGGGCCGATATAAATTTATGGATTTTGTAAAGATCGGCACGATTCTGACGGTAATAGTTTTTATCGTCTCGATCACGCTGGTTCCCATCTTTTGGCCGCTCTAATCTTTGTCAGTTTTGGATATTTCGCGAAACGAAAGGCCGCGTTTGAGGATAAAGAGGAAGCCGATCGCTGTCCAAAAAAGTATTCGGCCTTTGCGAATAATTGCGAGCGTCACGCCAACCCCCGCCGCGAGAGCGACAGTGTCGCCCACGAATTGAGCACCTGCCTCATCGACACCGATCGTCATTGGGATAAGTTTGAACAAAATAGTCACGAGGCGGCTTACCGATTCCATCAAAAAGGCGGTCATCAGGCTTGGCATCGTATCGCTCAGGCGGCTGATAATGTAGAAAACCTCGAGGATCCCGAGTGCATGATAAAGAGCCTCGAACAGGCAGATCGGCAAAAAACGCTTCGGATGGCGGCGGTAAAATCCGTAAATGAGATTTTCGAACAGCCGCACATCCATCCGGCCTTTTTCGAGAATGCCGGTAAAATAGCCTCGTTTATATAACGATTCGCAGATCTCACTCGCAAAGTGCCACTGCCTGACCACCAACAGAAACATCAGAACGACCAGTAAGACGATTAGTCCGATCAAGACATCGATCGTTATGACCCAACCATCATCGAGCGGCGTATTCCGCAGAAATGCCACCGCACCGAATATGAGAAAGATGGAGGTCAGCAGGCTGTAAAACAGATTTTCCGTCGCGACCGAAGATAAACCGACGACCATCGGAACTCGGTGCCGGACGGCGATCGCCTTCGTCGTACCGCTTACGAAAAAACCCAGCGGTACGACGCTGCTCGTCGCCTCGCCGATAATGACCGCCGGGATCGTGTCCCGCAGGCTTAGACTGTAGGGTTCATAAACCGACAGTTTCCACGCCGACGCGCGGACGATTATCCGCAGAAAAAATATGAACAAGATCACCGCAAAGCCGACCAGGCCGAATCGCGAGATGCTATCAATAAGCTCGTGAATGCCAACCGAATATATGAAATACGCGAACAATCCAACACCGATAAGAGTCAAGACCACCGCTACGGTCTTAATCCAATTCAGATGTTTTGAAGCTACGCCACCGGCAGGGACTGTTGATGTTGGATCGGAATTCACGTGTTAGGTTGCTGACCGTCATGTCAAATTAAGATGCTAACCTTTTAGACATCGTATCAGCAACACATCCGCAATCAACAATCTTTCGACCGATCCACTACCATCATCATTTACAGCTCGTCTCGAGTGTGGATTTGCCGCTATTCGCTGCGGCTTTGCAGCGGACCGCACAATTTTTGGTTACATGGTCGAGGATCGTTTTGTCTTCGATCACAGCATCCTCTTTAGTTGGTTTTTTCTTGAATTTTCTCTCAAATTCTTTAGCAGCGTCCGAATCGAGCCATATTTTGATCATCGCCTTTGATTCGTCATCTTCGTCGACGCAGTACTTATTGCAGGCATTCAGGCCGGCCTGTGCCTGATCTTTGGCTTTCCCGATATAAGTGTTATTGCCTGATTTTAAGACGCCTTCGCACTGTGAATCGGCCGCGCTGGGTCCGAGACAGCCTAGCGTAAAACCTAGAAAGATCAGAGCGATCAGAACGAGATTCGCTTTCGACGCGGAGCTTGCCGCGTAGTGTAGCCATTTTCTATTCATATTATTAATTCCTTGGTCGTTTTGCGGTCGTTTTGCCGTTTTATTTCACGTTGATCGCATTTTTTTCATCCTTGTCATCCAGAAAATCAACCGCAACTGCATTACATTCGCTGCCGCTCCACCTCGAAGAGATCTTCTCACCGGATCACATAAAGGTGCGATCTTTATTGTGCTCTTTGCCATCCGGACCATTCTCCGCCGGTGTGTCAGACTTGCTGTCACCGGCCTTCGGATTGAAACAAGTTTTCTTCCGTCCTCATTTTTCCGTTCAGTTAGCCAATGGTGAAAAGTTCAAGCCGCTGATGCTGTCGCCCACGTTAATAACTTGTGGAGCGAATAGATAACCTTTGGCAGAAACTTGAAAAATGTATGTTTGCCCAACTTCGACATCATCGAATCGGAAATATCCAAATTGGTTTGTTCGTGCGGTTCTGATATTTCCATCCGCATCGGTAAAGTTCACAATAGAATGAGGAATACCGAGTCCGTTTACGGTTAGAACTCTGCCGGAAATGCTTACATTCGCGGCGGTTGGAGCGGTAAGAGTTTTGAAAATGTAAAATGCTCCCTGATCTGCTCCGGCAAGATTTATGTTTGAAGTTTTCCCGACCGAAAACGCGGCAACATCCTTAAAAGGACTTCCGATCATTACCAGATTTCCTGAGATCGCAACCGAGGAAGCAAATTGGTCATTTGCAGAGGCATCGGAAGCCGTCAGTTTTTTGACTCCGCCCCAATTATCCCCACCGCCTTTGTTTCGGCTAAAGATATAAGCAGA
Source organism: Pyrinomonadales bacterium (assembly GCA_038248245.1). GTDB lineage: Bacteria > Acidobacteriota > Blastocatellia > Pyrinomonadales > Pyrinomonadaceae > OLB17. Next base: position 15,654 of record JBBRUA010000004.1, read on the forward strand.
ACCGCTGTTCATTCCGTTATCGTCATCGAAATGCGTTCCAACAATTGCAATATCTCCCGAAATGCTCACCGAAAAGCCGAAATTATCAAATGCGGCAGCGTCGGGAGCGGACAGCTTTTTGACTTCGCCCCAATTATTAACACCCCCTGAATTTCTCCCAAAGACGTAGGCTGAGCCGCTGCTTGATCCAACATCGCTGTTGCCTCTGGCTCCGACGACTGCTGTATCTCCCGAGATGGAAACCGTTTCTCCGAAAAGATCAAAAGCCGCAGCATCCGATGCCGTTAGTTTTTTAACCTCGCCCCAGTTTTCGGCACCGCCCGTGTTCCTTGCAAAAATATAGGCTGACCCGCTACTTAATCCGGGAGCATCTTCCAAACTTGCCCCGACGATTGCTGTATCGTTGTCTATCGAAACTGATTTGCCGAAGTGATCATCCACGGCGGCATCCGAAGCATTTATTTTTTTGACCTCGCCCCAATTGTTTCCGCCGCCCGTATTTCGCTCATAAATATAAGCCGCACCACTCGCAGAACCCGCACCGGAATTTTGATATGCCCCGACAATTGCCGTATCGTTTGAGATAGCAACTGATTTTCCGAAACGGTCACCATTGGCGGCATCGGAAGGAAGTAATTGATTAACTTCGCCCCAATAGTCCGCACCGCCCGTATTTCGCTCAAAGATATATGCCGAGCCGCTTGCAACTCCGTTTACATTAGCAACAACGCTACCGACAATTGCCGTATCACCTGATAACGCAACGGATGAACCGAATTGAAAATTTGCATCTGCATCGCTTGCGACGATTCTCTTAACTTCGCCCCACAAATCTTGTCCGCCCATATTTCTTTCAAAAATATAGACAGTGCCGCCATTTTGCCCGCCCTCCACATTAAACGGAGCACCGACAATAACCCGATCGCCGGAGATCGCCACCGATTCTCCAAATTTATCGCCCGCGTTGCCGTTTGATGAGGTCGAGGCTGAAACTTGTGTCCAATTATCCAATTGACTTGAATATAGATTTGCCGAGCCGCTGTCAACCGACACAACATCATCCAAACTTGACCCGATGATCAAAGTATCGCCGGAGATCGCTACCGATTCTCCGAAGCTATCCGCTGATCCGGCATCCGGCGGGTTCAAGGTCTGAACAATGCCCCAGTTATCGGCACCGCCCATATTTCGTTCAAAGATAAATGCCTGATTACCGCCATTATCACCACCATTAACGAATCCACTTCCGACGACAACCGTATTCCCGCTAATTGAAACCGATGCACCAAAAGTATCTGCAAGTGAGCCATTCGGGTCAATTATTCGCTTAACTTCGCCCCAATTATCTGCACCACCCGTATTTCGTTCAAAGATAAATGCCGAGCCGTTACCTCCATATTGATATGCCCCGACAACCGCTGTATTTCCTGAGATTGATACTGAATAGCCAAAACTATTACCGATGCCAGGATTAGAGGGTGTTATTCTTTTCACCTCGCCCCAGAAATTGACTCCGCCCGAATTTCGCTCAAAAATATAAGCCGCACCGCTCAAAGCACCATTAAGATCATTTTGTCGTGACCCGACAATTGCCGTATCGTCGGAGATCGCCACCGATTCGCCAAAACCGAATCCTACACCGGCATCTGAGGCAGTCAGTTTCTTAACTTCGCCCCAATTATCAGCTCCGCCCGAATTTCGCTCAAAAATATAAGCTGAACCGCTGTCGCTTCCAGCATCATCATTGCGTAAAGCCCCGACAATTGCCGTATCGCCGGAAATGGATACGGATTTCCCGAATTCGTCCAAAGCGTCGGCATCCGAAGCAGTAATTTTCTTGACCTCACCCCAATTGTCAGCACCACCCATATTTCGGCTGAAAATATAAGCAGATCCGCTGTTACCTCCGGCATCGTCATTAAATCTTGCCGAAACAATTATGGTATCACCTGAAATAGCGACTGCATCTCCGAAAAGATCAGCGCCGGCGACATCGGATGCGATAAGTTTTTTGACCTCGCCCCAGTTGTTAGCACCGCCGGTATTTCTTTCAAAAACATACGCCGCACCTCTACTAAATACTGCACCCTCATCATCGCCACTGGCACCGACAATCACCGTATCGCCGGAAACCGCTACTGCTTCGCCAAAGTTATCAAACGCTGCAGCGTCTGAGGCTGTTAGTTTTTTTGTTCCTGAGAAAAACGGATCAACCGTAACCGGATATTTCGCTTCGGTGTCATCTACGACAATCGAGAGTTGATTCCCGTTCAAATCCATTCTCGAAGTGAGTTCTTTGCCGTCCGCGTCCCAGCTTTTCAATTTGTCATAACGCAGGATCGGTTCACCTTTTTCGTCAACAAAATTGATTGCCTGATTATCCGCCGCCAATTTCGCCTTCAAATCTCCACCGAGTTCTAAAACGAGTTTTAATTCGGCATTTTGAACATTCGACGCTCTTTCATTGATCGTCCAGCCTTGCTCAAGTCCGCCCAAACTGTTCTCATACCACTCGACGATTTTGGATTTAGGACTTTGGACTGTCGCAGATTTTGTAATCTCTATCCGGGATTTGTCTTTTTGAACATTGGTTTCGGTTTGCTCAACTTCTGCAATGTCATCGCCGTAGCCGTAACCCGTCAGATTCATCTGCACACGCCATTTATTATTTTCGGCTTTTGAAACAAGGTGAACGCCGTCTTTTGCAAAATAAGCCGCAAACGCCTGACGCGGATTATTCGCTTCAAAAGCCTCTTTATAAACCGGAAGCGGTGCATTTTTTGTCGGGTAAATACTATAACGCGATGCCGCCATCGCCTCGCCGAGTGATTTGTAAAGCCCATGATCTTTGAGATATTCCTCAGCCTTTTCACCACTCAAATTCGGCATCGCCTCCGTCGTTTGCAAGGCAGGTTTAACCAAAGACTCGGAATTTACCGAACCCGTCGTCAACCCGCTGAAAACAACAGCAAGACCAATCACGATCACTGTAAATGTTAAATAAAATCTTTGCATACATTCACTCCTTAAAATCCTGATATTGTTTTTTTTCTCATAATTTCTCCCGACTCATTTTTCTTATCTCCAACCTCTACTCAAAAAGGTCTCCCGACTGAAACCTAAGCAGGTAAGAAAAAGAAAGAAGGTATTCTAAATCTTGTAAGCTGTTGAAAATACACCTCTTTCTTTTACTGCTCACCGCTCACCGCTTACTGCTTCTTACTTGCCGAGCGTCGCAAAATTTAATCCCGCTACATTCTCAAAAACGGTTACCACTTGCGGCGCAAAAATATAGCGTCTTGCCGAAACTTCAAAAATGTATGTTTGACCGACTTCAACTTCTTCAAATTGGAAATAACCGAACGAACTCGTCCGCGCTGTTCTGACAATTCCGTCGCCGTCCGTAAATCTGACCGTCGCTTGCGAAATACCATTTCCGCCGGACTGCGAAACTTTGCCGGAAACTGTTACCGATGCGGCACTCGGAGCGAATACGGGTGTCCAAAATCCGCTCAAGATCTGATATGCTCCGCCTTGCGGTGAAGCGTTTGAAACTGTCTGTCCCGAAGTGCTTTCGAGAGTGAAGTTTCCGCCCGAACTCGTATTTCCGCCGGAAGCTATGACGGATTTTTCGATCTCGTAAGTTCCGCCCGTTTGCGAAAAAGCTGAAATTGCTGTCAAAACTAAGGTTAAGAAAATTGCCGCAAATCTTGTTGTTGAATTATCTATTAACATTGTTTTCTCCTACCGAATAAATAAGACGGCTTTTCCCTTTTCCCTTTTTACTTTCTTATTTCGGTGCCATTACCCAACCTGTTACATTTTCAACTCCGGTTATCGTGCTGCCGGGATTTCTAACGCAAAAGCCGATCGGATGTGTTCCGATTGGCAAAATTCCAGAACCGCTGAAGGCGAATGACGATCTCGTTGTCGTAACAGTAACCAAATGGGTGACAGCACTTATCGAAAAAAGCGGTCCACTCCCGTCAACTTGGTAGCACACAGCATATCGGATAGCAGATGTTGTGCCGCTCATAGCGACACTTGCCGATCCGGTTACACGCCTATTCGCGGTAGTTGCAGATGAAAGCGTTACGCTTACGGTCGGTCCGACAAAAACATAATCGGTTGAAGCTCCGAGAATATCGCCGCTCGCACCGGAAAGACTCAATACGTTCAAAATTCCGGCTCCCGCTCCCGATGAAACCGTCGCTGCTTCATTTACTGCTCCAATAACTTTATTTCCTGAGACGCTTGAAATGGCGGAGTCTTGGACACAATTTGAACAAACCAAAGTAGATGCCTGAAATGACAAAGTGGAATAGTAGCTTTTGGTTGCAAATGGCGAACTGGCAAGTTTTTGACGCGGCGAAAGCATTGTCAGCGGAGCTGAACTTCCCGCCGGACGGATGCCGATCTCCAAATATCTCTGCGAATCGGTCACAAACGCGAACTGTCCAAAATCCAATTCGACCGAAAAAATCCCGTTCGCAACCAAAACATTCGGCAAAGTTATGGTCACACCGATCTGAGTTCCCGCATTCACATCGTCATACAGCCGAAAAGCCATATCATAATTGCCGTTCGCCGCAACTCCGCCATCATTCAATTTTCCTTGAAAGGTAAATGAAGAAACTTGCGTAGTTCCTTGTGCCGCACAAATTCCCGTGCCGATCATCATCCAAACACATATCGTTAATACTTTTTTCATCATCATTTTTTTTCCTATTCTGTGTTCTATCAAATTTCGTTCCCGACAAATCCTGAGCGGCGGGGAAGGTATCGTTGCTGACAGGAAAGCTCCGCTCAAGACTCGACAGGATTTCGCGGCGTATAGAAAGTTCATCCTAACTGCCGGTCAAATTCTTATTTCACCGATTTATCGCCGTTCGCAGAAAACGTTCCTTTCAGCGAATTTTTGCCGTCGGTGATGTCGATCAGGCCGCTAACCGTCGTTCCACTTACGCCGGTGATTGTCAGTTTTCCGGTCGTTTTCTTCATGTCGAATTCGATCTCTTCCTCCTTTCCATCCGCAAAGCGGTAGATAGTTGCGGATGAAATCTTCATGTATTTTTGCTTGTTGTCATCGGGCTCCGGTGTGTATTCGCCTTTTGCGACTGACGTTTCTACCGTCGAATCTTTCTCACCGGTAAATCCAAAACGGACTTTTACCTGTTCCGGCTTGTCGAGTTTTTGCTTGCCGAGCGAGTTGAACGCGTGCGAACTATCGAGTTCAAAATTCGCCAGAAAGATTGTCGTAATAGCCGAAGTTGACATCTCACGGTTGCCGTCGATCAGTAGCGAAAAGTTCTTGGTCGAATGATAAGCCCACGTCGATGTCGGCTCAAATTTTTTCTCCTGCCCGTCAACGGTTGCGGTTATCTCAGATTTTCCACCACCGATACCGCCCGCACCGCCGCAAGCAGCTAAAATAATCGCCGTCACCAATATCAAAATAATTTTTATGTTTTTCATTTTTTCTCCAATTTATCTTTAGGACCTGGCCTAAACTCTCTGCGCCTCATTAGACCTGTTGTCCATAAGTATTTCCGAAATTTCCGGATGCAGGCGGTGCGTTTTGCCCAACCGGATTGTAGGCTCCCGGAAAAACCTGTCGATACGCGACCGTTATCGCCGCATACACTATCGGAAGGACAAAAAAGATGCCGATGCACAGTGCCAGAATGCCGACGATTAGCATCAAACCAACTACGAGGATCAATAGGATCAAGCCGCCGACATTTGCCCAACCGGCTCGTGCGCTTAGCTTGATCGTATCCATGATCGAAAGGTCGTGCTCCGCCAATAAGGGCAAACCAAAGCAAAACGTGATCCAGCACAAGATCGAACCGATGAAAACAAAAAGGTTTAGCAGGATGCCGAAGATCCAAAAAATCGTTGCCGCCCCAGCCGTCAATTCGTTTGGATTAAAGATCGCAAGAAGCTGGACAGCATTCATTCCGAGCCTGTAAGTATTCAATATTATGCTCGGCAGCAAAAATAAAATGCCGATCACAAACGCTGGGAAAAACTTGCTGAATCCGGAAAATATCATTCCGAAATCCGCATTCTCGCCCCTATACTGCTTGAGCAGAGCGGCATAAACGCCGACAAACAGCGGCCCGACCAAAAACCAACTAACGACTGGAATGCAGCCAAGAATAACCAAAAGAAGCGCCACAGCGACAAACATCAGGTAATTTGGCTTCACGATCTCCCAACCTTTGCTAACGCATTCGCCTATGTTTATTGCGCTTCGGTTGAATTGTATATTTTCGATATTCATAATTTTTCCTCGAAGGATTTTCGCCTTATTTCAAGTTGCGTTTTCTTTTGTTATCCAGATCCGAACGCGAAAATGATTTGACGTTTACATATCTTCTACGCCTTTGTTACTCGAAAGTGCGTTGTTCCAATCTGATTTAACGTCCGTGCGATAGAGTCTTATCCTTAAAGCGCGTTTTACTCTTTTTGGTGCTACGTTTTTCTGCAACGGGTCAAATTCCGTGTAAACAGCGACGATATTAAACTCAACCGAATTCATCGTATGCCATTTATATTCCGGTTCTGCGGCCAACGTCATTGATTCAGGTTCACCCTTCATACGTCTGAAATAATAACCACCCATTAGCTTTTCATATCCAATTGATTTGATTATTTTTTGCAGATCTTCTTCGGTTGGGTCGGGAATTCCTTCGAAGCTGTTTGAAGAAACAAACTCTCGCCAAAAAGTGAATTTACTTCCGTAAATATCGTAAGCCACATATCCCTTCACGATAGTGAAAACTTTCGGATCATCGGTTTTCAGCTTCGCCGTATAATATCGCGTCCAGTAATATTTGTTGTAGGTCTTACTCCACGATTTTGTGCCGGGTTTGCCGAATGTAAGACTAACGACACGCGGGCCTGATATATCTTTTCTAATCTGTGCTTCGCTTGGCTGTGCCTTTGCATAACTGACGCTCAACAGCATCAGGAATAAAAATGTAACTCCGCCTGAGATTATTTTTGTGGTTTTGCTTTTCATGTTTTTCTCTCCTTTATTCATCTCTTCCTTTTTCTTAGTTTTCCGACCAATCCTGAGCGAAAAAGAAGACTGGAGACAGTATTTTTCCGCTCAAGATTTTTGTCGGTTTTGGGGGCAACCCTGTTTCTGTTCAACTATGTCGGCATCACCGGATAGGGTTTTCCTTTGGTCGGAACCTTCGCTGCGGCCGCTTTTCCTTCCGGAGTCCTCCAAGGTATGCCGTAAAACAGACCGGTGTCGGGCAGCGGAAGAGAGCGATCGTCGATTGGAGCGTCGGCCGGGATTTCAACTTCGATCAGGTATGTCTTGTAATAGAGATTTACGTTTCCGTTCTTTTGTTCGGGATGCGGAACGATCTGGTTGTCCGAGCCTACGTCAAAACGAATCGTCCGATAGGTTGTGCCATTTTCATTAAATGAGCATTCCCATTTACCGGGTGAAAGCGTAACCGGCAATGTCGCTTTTAGATACGTGAAAGTGATCCTTTCTTCATAGCGCGGATTGCTTCGCTGCATTAGCGCAGATTCTGCAAATTGTCCGTTATGGCTACTGTCGAGTTGTGCGGCATCCCTTTCAATTGTGATTTTTTTTCCGTTTACCGAGCACCGCACATATGTCTTGTAATAAGTCCGTTTGTCAGGCACGTACGGCATGAATACTTCGATACTGTGATCTTTTGTTAGAGGAGTGAACGTCGGCTCCGCAAATGGTCTGCCCGAATTGTTCATATAGGAACCCCCGCCCGCGTAGATGAATCCGGTAGCGGCTTCCGCATAGCGCTGGATGAAGTACTCCGAAACACCCGGATAAAGTTTGCCCTTTACTCCTCTCAGTTGCTGTGCTTTGTGAACATCGATCCTGTGTTTTCTGACGAGAGTCTCTTTATCTGTGTCGCCGTCAACATAGAATAATTCAACATCCATCCAACCGATTTCCTTGACAGCCTTTTCTTTATTGGAGCATGAATTAACGTTCATGTAGTCGTCGAAACCCCATCCATATTTCTTCCTTTCGCGTGAGAAACGGCGATCATCCTCCTGCCTGTAAACGGACCCTGAACAGAAAATCTTTGAAAGCTCTTTGCCGTTTTGCTTTACGACAACACGAAATCCACTGTTGTCAGGAAATGTTCCCATCAAACGGAGTTGCGGATCCAGGTACCACCCGACATCGACATCGCCGTCATTCCTTGAATTTCGCTCCTTTACCGGTTTGGCAGAAAAGAATGTATATCCGTCATCCATCACCATTTGCCTCAACGATGACGCCGAATTTGCTTGCGAACTATTAGTAACCGAAGGATTGTTTGCTTGCGGAGCCGAAGCCGCGCGATCCTTTTCATTACTTTCCGGTTTCGATTCTTTTGGCGCTTGGACATTCGGAATTGCAATTTTGGGAATCCTTATCGGAAATTGTGCCGAAATACCGGTCGACAAGATAACTGCGGCGATGATTGTAAATAGTGCTTGTTTCTTCATGGTCTTTTCTCGTTTTTGAACTAAGTTTGTAAATAGACTCTTACTTCGGCGCTTGCGGATACGGATTTCCTTTCGTCGGAACTCGCCCGGCCATTGCTTTTCCTTCCGGAGTCGACCACGGAATTCCATAAAAGAAACCGGCGTTGGGAGAACGCATCAGACGCTGATCGATCGGACTTCCGCCGGCAGGAATTTCCATATCGATCATGAATTCCCAATCGGCGAAAACAACGGTTCCATTCTGTTGTTCGGGATGTGGAACGATTCGACCCGAATTGTCGATGGTGAACCGAAAAGTTCGATATAATTCGCGGTCCGCAGAACCGGTAACTGTGCATTGCCAATTTCCCGGTGTTTTTGAAATGTCAGTTGTGAAATTTGTATTTTTTGCCTTTCCGAGAGAAAGCGGAAGCACCATTCTGACCTTCTCGAACTTGAGGTATTCTTTATAAACAGAACCTTTCCTGCTTTCAAATCGAGCGAAAACAGATCCTTCAGCCTGATTGAACTTAACGTCGCTCTTGGCTAGCTTGAACGGCTGTCCATTAACTGTGCATTTCAAAAACGGTCTGCCGCTAGACTTTGCCTGATGATCGAGCGAGATCACGGTATTCAGAAACAAATCCGTATCACCCTTAACAAGACTGTCGTTGCGCTTTAAGTATTCCCATGGGTTCTGGCCTTCGAGGGAAAGATAGGCAACGGCAACATCCGCGTGCCGTTGGGCGAAATAGTCAGCGTAATCATTAAATCGCTCCGTGCGGTGTACATCGATTTTGTATGTTCGCAAAGCTTTTTGTTCGTCTGTATCTCCATCGATAAATGTAATCTCGACGTCGAGGAGTCCCATTTCGCTGACATCCTGCGTTTTGTCATCGCAGCGGAAAACCTGTCCTTCTTCAATTTCACATCTGAGATTTGAAAGTTCCTTACCATTTTTCTTTACAACGATTTTTACCGCACTTCGTTTTGGAATGTCGCCTCTGAACTTCAAGTGAGGTTTCAGAAACCATCCAACCGATTTATGACTGACCCTGACTTCTGCGATATCGAAATAAGTCATGCTGTCGATAATGAGCACATGATTGGAGGAAATCGTCTTTGGCGAAACGCTCGCATTGGATGCAGCAGCCGAAGTCCTCGGTTCAGACGAAGCAGGCTGCGGCGTTTCCATTGTGGGAATATTTATCTTCGGAATCTTGATCGGAAACTGTGCGTTTGCGAATGTGGCCGTTAAGCCTATTAGTAATAATAGAAGTGTGTATTTTTTCATTGTTGTAATGCTCCTTGTTTTCCTTGTCCGAATAGCCTTTGCCCCTGAATTTGCAGGTATTGGCATAGTGGTTCTATGTGTGCTTTCGAACTCCATAAGATCTTGTTTTTCTGCAATTTATAGATCAGCGGGGTCAGGACGACCGGTAAAATACATACCAGGGCTAGTTGAAAAGGTATGGCGACTTTGAGGACAGTTGGCAAATTGCCGATCGGCAGTATTCGCGAAACGGTCTCGCTGACCGCCTCGACCCGGTAATACATGCTAACCGTTCCGCGCACCTCAAAATAGCCCTCACCCTGTTCCTCGACCTTGCTGCCCCACAGCGAGTTTCTAAAACTCTGCATTCCTTTGCTGATCGCGTAGTGCCCGGCCAGCTCCATCACGCCGCCGACCCAGTTCGGATCGCTTTCAAATATCTGCCGCAGTTGACCTAGATTTGCCGTGAAATATGCAAACGCATTCTCGCTTTCGATCTTGTAGAGATTCGACATGGTCTTCACCCTTATCATCAACCCTTTACCTAAAGTGTTGAGACAGGGGAAAACATTTCACTTTCTTGTTTATGAAGGTGATATCAATACGGAGGTAATTTTGTGAGACGATTGCGTCGAGACTTAGGGAGCTTTATCTCCAGTCACCAAGAATTGTGAATGCGCTCCAATAATACGGCGATCTGTAACGTGGGATCTTTTGCATTTCGATCTTTGTTTGTCGAAATGCTTTTGAGACTGACATTTGTTTCTGCAGATGGTTGGTGTAGAAGCGCTTCATAAATTCTGCCGTTGCGGCATCGTCAACCTTCCAGAGACTGGCGATGATTTTATTTGCACCGGCATAGAGAAATCCTCGCGATAAACCGATCAGGCCTTCGCCGCGAACATCTTTGCCGAGCGCCGTTTGGCAGGCTGAGAGCACGACCAGGTCACTCGACAGATCGAGATCGTAAATGTCGTTCAGAGCCAGAAATCCGTCTTGCTTTTGTCCAGTTTTGTCGTACAGCGAAAATACAAGTCCGGATAATTCCGGGCGCGAAGCGTTGAAAAGGGCGGGGGGGGCAAAGTGGTGGATGC
>JBBRUA010000005.1:0-26064 GCA_038248245.1 Pyrinomonadales bacterium
GACCGTCGTATTGCAAAAAGATGGCGCGGAAGAACTTTCCTTGACTGCTTCACCAAAAGGAACGGGTGATTTTTCAAGTAGTTCGTTTAAGTTTCCTAACTCATATCTTGACGGCACGCCTTACACGCTGGCGATTAAATCCGCACCTGCCGAACAAACTTGCCGAGTCGAAAAAGGTGCGAGAGGAACTATCGGTTCGAGTCCCGGTTTCGTTCGAGTCGGCTGTGATTACACTTACGAACTACTGAGCCGCAGCACCGATAACGCGAAATTCGGCACGTTTTATGAAAGTTTTGCACCGGTTGTGGGCGGTGATTTTGCCGAAGAAGGTCGTTATGTTGCATTCGTATCCTCCGCCGTCGGGCTCGGCAACTCATTAGGAAAAAAACGCCAAATTCTCTGGCGTGACCGCAATTCCGGGGTGACAAAATTAGTCAGCATCGGAATGAAGGGATTGGAGGGCAACGGAGATAGTTTTTCGCCTGCAATTTCGGCAGATGGACAATCGGTTGCCTTCGAATCCTATGCGACGAACCTGGTTCCCATCGATACGAACAGCGTTCGGGACATATTTGTTTGGAACGCCAGAACAAATGAAGTAACGGCCGTTAGTACGGGCGCGGGAGAAATTGAAACCAATGCAGAAAGTTTTGATCCTGTAATTTCCGGCGACGGCAGCCTGATCGCTTTTTCTTCTGGCGCTGACAATCTCGCTCCGGGTGTAAGCGGTATCAACACAATAAACGTCTATCTGAAAAGGGTTGGAAGCGGACAGGCTGCGACGCTCATCAGTGCCGATCCGAAAACGAAAAAAGGCGTTGGCGGCTCGAATCCTACGATCTCGGATGACGGTTCGAGAATTGCTTTCTACTCATTTGCTTCAACCTTGGTCGCTGATGATAAAAACGGTTTAGGGGACATCTTTCTTTATGATTCGGGCAATCCGAAACTAAAGCGGTTGAGTTTGACGAGCACGAGAACTGAACGGGATCAAGGTACGGAAAGTGCCAGCCGCGTCATCGCTCCGTCAATTTCCGGTGATGGGCGTTTTGTCGCGTTTGCAACAACTGCGACGAACATGGTGCCGGCCGACACGAACAAATTTCAGGACGTTTTCTTAGTCAACGTCGATTCCGGAGATGTAAAACGAGTCAGCGTCGGAAAAGAGGGAATCGAAGGCAACGGCGACAGTCCGACGGCACAAGGCGAAAAAATTGGCATCTCGTATGACGGCAGCATGATCGCCTTCACAACCAGCGCAAAAAATCTCGGCGGCGACATTGTTTTGAAAAACACTATCAGCGGCGAACTCAGTCCGATTTCAACAGACGGCAGTCGCGGCGTTGGTCGTCCTACCGTTACTCGCAGCGGAGGTTATGTGATTTTCGGCTCGGGCAGCCGTCTCGACAGCCGGTACGCTTCGTCCGGAATTTTTGCGCGGTTCACCGGCGCGACGCGCTGCCGTTTTTGCAGTCAATAGATACAGCGCCGCAACAAAGAGGAAATTCGACCGCAAGCCGAGATTCTAAAAAATAATGACAAACTTATTACTTTTCGCTGTTTTAGTTTTTACAATTAATTTGCCCGCCTAGGCGCAGGCGCAGGCGCAGGAGCAGGAGCGAAAAGTTGTTTCAGAGCCACAGTAGATTGTCGTCGATAGCAAAGACATATTTTTGTGACTCGCAAATACGGGATTCTGAAAATTACGCAAACGGCATGGCTTAGGACAGCAAAGGAAATCTTTTCATCGCCGACATGGATAACCATTCGATCCGCAAACTATCAACCGATGGAATGGTAACGACTTTTGCAAAGTAATTTGAGGCCATAGTTCCGTTTAACCTCGCCCGACTTTACTATGCAAAATCATTGGAAACTTTCGTCTCAAGGCTACGGAGAAATTTGTGAAAAACCTCTTTTGTTCAATTATCTGTATTTTATCGTTTTCTATCGCGGCCTTTGCTCAGGCGACGGAGACGTTTGATGTCGCGACATTTAAGTCGCCGAAGGGTTGGCAAAAACAAGCGGGAGAGAATTTGATCCAATTTTTGACCTCAAACAACGCAGATTGACGACACGACGAAGGCCGACGAACTGCGAACGCAGGGATCGCTGGTTCTGGACATTGTATAATGCCGGCGGCCATGGGGTGTCACATCGGTTGCGCCGGCTCACTGTACGGGAGATTTAGGTTTCTCGGTTTTGAATGGAAACCTACGGCGACGAGTGCCGCGTGTCTTGTCTCGGTTCTACACTAAAACTTTGATCTGCGGACGATTATGATCTTTTCAGATAAAGAATTTTCCCAAAAACTCGAACGGACGGAAGGGCGGGCGAATGCTGATTTTGTCGACACGCGCGCCCGTCTCGATCCCGCGAGCGGTGCGGCGAGGATCGAGGTTGGCGGTGCGTATGCTATGTTCGACGGTGCGGAATCGCCGCTGACGCAGACGTTTGGGCTTGGGCTGTTTGAGGAGGCGACCGATGAGCATCTCGACGAACTAGAAGGATTTTTCGCTGAGCACAACGCACCCGTTTTTCACGAGGTCAGTCCGATGACAGACCCGTCGTTGATGGAAATGTTATCGACCCGCGGATATCGACCGATCGAGCTGACGAGCGTGATGTATCGTGAGATAGACGGTCAGAGTGTCGGGTTGCGGCCAAGAAATGCGGGGCTTTCTACCCGAGTTGCGGGGCCGGGCGAGATCGACCTGTGGGCACAGACATCCGCCGACGGCTGGGCCAGCGAGCACGAAGGCTTGGCTGAATTTATGTTCAACTTTAGCCGCATCGGTGCTCAATGCAACGGCTCTTTTCCATATCTCGCCGAACTCGACGGCAAACCGATCTCGACCGGTTCGCTCTTCATATACGACGACATCTGCCTGCTGGCCGGTGCAAGCACGATCCCAGAAGGCAGAAACAACGGTGCCCAAACCGCATTATTAGAGGATCGTCTAAGATTCGCCTCGAGCAGCGGTTGCATGCTCGCCATCATGGGTGCAGCCCCCGGCAGCCAGTCTCAGCGAAACGCGCAGAAGAACGGATTTCAGATCGCATACACGCGCACAAAATGGCAACTAACGAAGTGATCAGTTAGGTTTCGTAATCTTATCTAGTTGAATGCGGACTATTTCGTACAAATATTCGCTTTGCCTGTTGCATCAGCGGTCCAGACCTTCGATACGGTATTCCATTTCTTCGTACCGAAATTCCACTCCTCTAGATAGCCGCCGTCGCGGTCGTATTTCATGGATTGACCGGGGCCGAGGCGGTATTCGGTCTTGTCTGAGCCGAGTGCCTTTCGCATCCAAACACCTCGGCCACAATTGTTTACGAGCGTTATAACGCTCGTGCCACCGACTACGCCCATCGCCACGTCGCGAGCACTTGCCGTTACGGTTGAAACGCCGCGTTTGGTCATCGAGTCGTACGCGTCTTTCTCGTTCTTTGCGTAAAAAGCCTTGGCATCGACGCCGATAACGAGTGTGAATTTGCCCTTGGCGATGGATTCGCCTGCGTCTTTATAATTGTATGATTTGAGATCGAAATCGATCTCGTGGCTACCTGCAGGAAGCTTTGCCAATGCGGCAGGAAGCCTGATCGCAAACAGATTCTTCCCAAATAACGGCAAGTCCCCGGCAGGATCTGAGATCACGGGCAGAACGAAGGAGGCATCTTTTGCGCCTTTCACCTTAGCCTGGTCAAAGCCGTACATTTCTTCGTCTAGCGGCTTCCCCTTTGACGAAAATTGTACGAGAAACGTCACCGGGCGATCGTTAAACGTCAGCGTCGAGGCGATCGGCGAGGCTGTTTTCACGTGCGCGAAGATGTAATCGCCCGAATTAAACGACGTCGAGCCATCAACCGACTTTGGCGACTTAGAAAATTTGACTTCGCCAGTTTGAGCAAGTCCGCCCGTAACCAAGATCATGGACAACATCAGCAATACAAGAATACTCTTCATAATTTTTGTCGGCTCCAAATATTGTTTTTTACCATCCTAGTTGACCTATGATTTTCATGTCAAACGTCGGAGTAATGATTGTCATTAAATAGATAATGCTGATGCTTTGGCGTATAATCAGCCGAATAGTTCCCGATAAACCTTAAGATTACCGAGCGGTTTTCATAACCTATGAAACGATGCCCTGAATGCAGACGTGATTATTACGACGATACACTGGTGTATTGTCTCGACGACGGCAATTCGCTACTTGAAGGCCCAGCGAGCGGCAGGTCAGAACAGCCTGTGTCAGCGGGCGACCAGTTCGACACCGACGAGCCGGCGACGGCTATCCTGTCAGTACCACCTGGGGTAGCGGGTGGTTTAACTCGATCACTAGACCCCCAATGAAGAACGGCCGACTGCGAACTTTCCAGCACACTCTGATGAGAGATTTGAGTCACGTGCCGCGATACTTCAACCACCCGCTACCGCAGGTGATTCTGACTCGCCTTCGGAAAAGCTGAGTTTCTCCGCAAATAGAACAACAAAGCCGCTCGTGGCGGTCGGGTTGGCGATCATAATTCTTATCGGCGGATTCTTTGGCTACAGATATTTCAGCACGAATACCACACAGATCAATTCCATCGCTGTGATGCCGTTTGAGAATAGGAATTCGGATGCCGACACGGATTATTTGTCCGATGGTTTGGCGGAATCGTTGATCTTTCGGCTGACGCAGATTCCCGATTTGCGGGTTAGCCCGACGAGTTCGGTGATGCGTTACAAGGGGAAGGAGACCGATATTGCAAAGATGGCTGGCGAACTTGGCGTAGATGCGGTGATGACCGGACGCCTTACCAAGCGGGGCGACAATCTGAACATCACGGTCGAATTGGTAGATGCCCGAACCAACAAGTCGCTGTGGGGCGAGCAGTATGAACGGAAACTGTCGGAATTGCTGACCACCCAACGCGAGATCGTCACCGAGATCGTGAGCAAACTGCAACTTAAACTTTCGGGCGAAAGCGAGCAAAAGTTGGCGAAGAAATACACCGACAACAACGAAGCCTATCAACTCTATCTGAGAGGCCAGTATCATTTTGCGAGACGATCCAAAGACGATCTTGAGAAGGCCGTCGATTATTACGAGCAGGCTATAAAGCTCGATCCCAACTTTGCCTTAGCCTACGTCGGCATAAGCTACACATATAATACCGGAACCGGGAACAACTTCTTTCCATTTTCCAACGAAGAAGGTTATTCCAGAGCAAGGAATGCGGCTGTCAAAGCAGGAGAGATAGACCCGAATCTGGCCGAGGCTCATACCGCTTTGGGATTATCATTCCGGTCCGAATGGAAGTGGCCCGAAGCTGAACGTGAATTTAAGAAGGCGCTTGAAATGGACCCTAATAATGCAAATACACACTATTATTACGGTTTACTCCTTCAGTACTTCGGACGGACGGAAGACTCAATTCGTGAGATCAAAAGTGCACTGGAACTTGAGCCCCTGTCTTTGATAATGCAGGCGAACCTCGCCGGGGCGTATCTTTTTGACAGACAAAATGAATTGGGCCTGGATAAGGCAAAGAAGACCTTCGATCTCGATCCGAATTTCATTTCAGGCCGTTTTTGGCTTGCTTATGCTTACTGTGCGAATAAGAAATATGCCGAGACGATCGAGTTGGTCAACGCCGCGCCGAAAGATGAAACTACTCAGCGATTATTAGCTCGTTTTCTTGGATACGCCTACGCAAAAAGCGGACGCCACCGCGAGGCTGAATCGGTCCTTGCAAAGTTCAATTACGATCCGTCGTTCACAGGGTATTCTGCTGCCGTGATCTATGCAGCACTTGGCGACAAGGATAAGGCATTTGCAGCACTTGAAAAAGGTTTTGCAGCAAAAGAGGAAATGGCTCGAGTGAAGGTCGACACGCTCTTCGACGACCTCCGCGACGACCCGCGATTTAAGGATCTGCTAAAGCGGATGAATCTGCCGGAATAATTGTTAGGAAACAATGTTAGGAAATACGCCTCGACGAACTGAACACCAAACAGGCAAAAGACCCCAATGGATATGTTAAAGCGATGGGTTTTGCCTCGGCATAGGCTTGGGGCAAAGACAAAGATAAGACGATCGAATATCTGAACAAAGCGTATGACGAGCGTGACAGGCAGTTGGTCGAACTAAAGGTCAGTAAAACTTGGGACTTCGTGCGAGACGGCCCGCGATTAAAGGAATTGGTCAGACGAGTCGGGTTTTGGGAATAGAGATAGTTACTGGTCAATTGACTGGTCATTTGATACGCTAAGCCCATGATGAAAAATAAAATCAAAACCATCAGTGCGAGTGAGTTTAAGGCTAAGTGTTTACAGATCTTCGATGAACTTGGCGCAGACGGAATAGTAGTTGAAAAGAGGGGCAAGCCGATCGCTAAAGTCATCCCGTTTGGAAGGGCGGATAATTCGAGTCTGATCGGTTCTATGAAAGGCTCGATCGAAATATCAGGCGATATTTTCTCTACCGGAGCAAAATGGAATGCTGAATCTTGACACGCACATTCTGGTCGCCGCACTGGCCGGCGATCTGACGTCACGAGAGGAAGCTCTGATCACCAACGAAAGTCTGGCGGTATCGGATATTGTGCTATGGGAATTGGCCAAACTCGTTCAGGTTGGGCGATTAGTGCTCGACATGGACAGCGTGGCATTTCGACGTTCGCTTAGGCACCTCACGATAATTCCGATCACGATCCAAATAGCGCGAAAAAGCACGGAATTAGATTTTTCGTCAGACCCGGCCGACGAGTTGATCGCCGCCACCAGCGTTGTCGAGCGGATACCGCTAATGACACGAGATAGAAAGATACTCAAGTCGCGTGTCGTGCCGCTGGCTAAATGAATCTATGAAACGATGCCCTGAATGTAGACGGGATTATTACGACGGGATGAATTGATCTATGAAATCAGTTAGAAACCAATCCAACAGAGCGAAACTGATCGGGCGGCTCAACGAGCTAAACGGCAACGAGAAACCGCTTTGGGGCAGGATGACGGTGGATCAAATGATGTCGCACCTTGTTCAAGCGGGTGATCTACCGTTCGCCGCGACTCTCCCCGACAAGAGTACGATTGTATCCCGGACATTTATTAAGCCGTTAATACTTTATGTCCTACCGATACCGAAAGAGGTCAAGACCTCGGCCGAGATGGATCAGCAGGCGAAAGGGCGCTCGCCGGGTGAGTTCGAGGCGGATCGGCGTTTGCTTGTCGACTCGTTACACAAACTCGGCACGCTTTCCGTGAATCACGAATGCATTTATCATCCCATGTTCGGGAAAATGAGTGCGAAAGAATGGGGGCTGATAGTTCATAAGCATATCGATCACCATTTGAAACAGTTCGGTGTTTAGTTGTATATTCGGTTCACTTAACCGTTTTATACAATGAAGAAAATAAAGATCGTCTCCATTCTTCTCAGTCTACCGCTCTTTGCGATGCTGATCGCGAGCGCCGTCACGCAAAGCGTTTCAAGTCAGACCCAAACCCAGACCGCGGGGCAGAAATTTAAGAACATCAAGGTTTTGAACGACATGCCGGCGCATCAGCTCGGCAAGGTGATGAATCTGATGTCGGCGAGCCTTGGGGTTGATTGTAAGATGTGTCACACGTCCAATGTCGCCGATTTTGAGAAGGACGATAATGAACACAAGGCGATCGCCCGCGAGATGATCAAGATGACGATTGCGATCAACAAGGGCTATTTCGAGGGCAAGGTCGAGGTTTCGTGCAACACGTGTCACAACGGCCATGAGAAGCCGATTGCCGTGCCGAATCTTATTGCGTCGGCACCGGTCGAGCGGCCAAAACAACCGGCGGTCAAGCCGACGATCGATCAGATACTCGAGAAATACACAGTCGCTCTTGGCGGCAAAACTAATTTGGCGAAGGTCACTTCGCGGATAATCAAGGCAAGCCGGATCGAGCCTGACGGGAAAACAACCGAGCCGGAGGACGTCTTTCAAAAGGCAGGAAAGATCCGCGTCGAGACGAAATATGGCGATTATCTCGTTGCCGAGGCGTTTGACGGGAAGACCGTCTGGAAAAGCGGCAACGGCAGCGACATTTCTTTGCGAAGCGACGAGGCGGAGCAGATCAAACGCGAGGCACAGCTATTCGCGAACCCCGATCTGAAGGCTGTTTATTCAAAGATCGATTACCGATTTATCGACCGGATCGACGGCCGCGAAGTTTACGCGGTTAATGCGACGTCGGCCGATAACCAACGTGAACGCCTGTTTTTTGACGTGTTGACGGGATTGCTCGTTCGCCGAGTGGCTTCGTCGCCGACGGTCATCGGGCAGTTTCAGTTTCAAGTCGATTACAGCGATTATAAAGACTTCGGCGGCGTTAAACTGCCGGGTGCGACGAGATTCGCAATGCCGAATATTTCGTGGACGCGAAAAATTATTGAGGTCAAGAATAATGGTATTGCGGACGAATTGAAATTTGCTGCACCGAGCAAGAAACCATAGAATTTGGAGGTGGAAACGAATGTCTAGAATAATTAAATGCGGCCTGATACAGGCACACAACGTCGCCCCGACCGATGCGCCGATAGCGGAGATAAAGAAGGCGAATATCGACAATCAGATGAAGTTCGTCGAGGATGCCGCGAGGCAGGGCGTGCAGATGCTCTGTTTTCAGGAGATATTCACGACCCCTTATTTCTGTGCCGAGCAGTCGACCCGCTGGTACGAATCCGTTGAACGTGTTCCCGATGGGCCGACGATCCAGTTGATGCAGGACGTGGCGAAGCAATTCGGCATGGTTCTGATCGTGCCTATCTACGAAGAAGAAATGTCCGGCGTTTACTACAACACCACGGCCGTGATCGATGCCGATGGTAAATATCTGGGCAAATACCGCAAAACGCACATCCCGCACGTCGCACCCGGTTTTTGGGAAAAATTCTACTTTCGCCCCGGGAATCTTGGCTATCCATGTTTTGACACGGCGTTCGCACGGATCGGCGTTTACATTTGCTACGACCGGCATTTCCCGGAAGGCGCAAGATGTCTGGGATTGAACGGTGCTGAAATAGTTTTTAACCCTTCCGCGACCGTTGCCGGTTTGAGCGAGTATCTGTGGAAACTTGAGCAGCCGGCCCACGCCGCCGCGAATGGATATTTCGTCGGGGCGATCAACCGCGTCGGCACCGAGGCTCCGTGGAACATCGGCGAATTCTACGGCCAGAGCTATTTCTGCGATCCGCGAGGCCAAATAATCACAGAAGGTTCCCGCGACCAAGATGAACTCATCGTCGCCGACCTCGATATGGACAAGATAAGAGAGGTCCGCAATACCTGGCAATTTTTCCGCGACCGTCGGCCGGATGCTTATGGCGCGATCGTCGCGGATTAAGTTGTAGTTGCCGTGAAAAAGCTTTGCTTTTTCCACGCCTGCTTTAAATCACGATTAAAATGTCGAATCGATGGGTTGCAATCTTTCCACGCCGATGAAATCGAGTTCGGTGATTTCCTCGGTTAAGGATATTAGCCGCGATTCGAAATGAAAGCGCTTACTCGTCACCGTCAAGACATAACTTTGTCCGACCTCAATTTCATCGAATCTGTAATATCCGAATGAACCGGTTCGTGTAGAACGCGATACTCCGCTTGAGTCGGTGATCGTAAGAATCGCGTTCGTTACGCCGTTCCCGAATAATGTGGAAACGCGCCCCGAAATGGAGGCGGATGCGGCCGACGGTGCGAGTGGCGCGGCTACGACAAAAGGAGAGAGATTTGTCGTCGTCGCGCAAATTTTTCGCTCTGAAAAATCACGCGACGATGTGCGGTCGATCAAAACTCCGCCTTCGTTATGAAAAACGACCAGACTGTTGAATAAATTTTCGTCGTTGACGTTAGGTGCATTGAAACAAATTTCAATGCTGCCGGAAAAGCTCGCCGACGTGCGAACGTCGTAAGCGACCGATTCAGGAATAAAGCGAAAATCCGTCGGCAAAGCTCCGGCGGAAGTGGGCGCAATCGGCGTGGCTACAGTGTTGCCGCCGACCGTGACATTAGTAAAAGTCAAATTTAAGTTCCCGGCAAGCGTCACGCCAACGCTGCCGCGAACCTTTTGCCACGAAGCATATTGGTCGTTTCTCGACGGCTGATTTGTCAAATTCGTTACCACGCCGCCGTCCGTCGCGTTCATCGTGTAAATGTCAGACGACTCTTGGGGATTGGCTTTTGAGAAAGCTATTTTTGTGCCGTCGGGCGAATAGGTCGGCGCGGAATGGAGGGCATTAAAGTCATTGGTCAGTCTAATGATATTGCCGCCGGTCGCGGTCATCCGCCAAATCTGCGAGCTGTCGCCATTGCTGCCCCGGCTGCTGAAAACGATTCGCGTGCCGTCAGGCGACCACACGGGAAAATAATTTTGCGCCGATGCGCCGTCGAAGGTCAGCCGCGTTTGCTCTGAACCGTCGGCGTTCATCACGTAAATTTCCGACGTGCCGCCGCCGGCGGCGCGGTCGCTGGCGAAAACGATTTTCGTCCCGTCCGGCGAAAACGACGGACTATAATCCGCGCTGTCGTTGTCGGTCAAACGCAATTCCTCCAAGGCGTCCGCCGCGTTCATCGTGAGAATCTCGAAGTTGGTTATGTTACGAACAAAGACGAGCCGAGCGCCGTCGGGCGACCAACTCGCGCCGAAATCGGGTCGAAAATTATTGGTCAGCCGCGTTCTGCCCGAACCGTCGGCGTTTATCCGGTAAATTTCCTGTTCCAGCGGAAAACCCGAATTTCCCCAATTAAACGAAAGCCGCGTGCCGTCGGGCGACCACGCAGGGAAATAATTCGCTCCCGCGAGCTGCTCTTGATTACCGCCGTCCGCGTCCATTACGAAAGTCGAGTTAAAGCGTTCAAAAGCGATTTTGCCGTTTTGAATCGTCGAAGCTGAAGTGCCTACCGCCGTTTGACAAAAATTCTCGCCGCTTTGTCCGACAGGCGCGGGAGCGCACAGCAGCATGCCGTTTTGGAAATTTGCCGTTTGATTCGATTGGACGTTACTAAAGAATCGAAATGCGGGATTAAAATTGTAGCCGTTTTTATAAATGCTGACCGTGTGACTGAAATTCTCGTTGACCTTAAAGAGGTAGTTGCCGTTTGCGTCGGTCGTCGTTTGGTCGAATTCCGAGTTGTTCAACACAACCATCGCGCCCGCCAAATTCGCGCCGTCCGCCTGCACGTTTCCGCTGATCGTATAAGATGTTCCGCCGTCCGGCTCGATTGATTGAGCCCTGCCGCTTGTCGTGAAATCGGCAAAGCCGAAAACTAACAACGCCAGCAGACCGATGATTAAAATTGAGAGAGCCATACCGAATTTATCGGCAAACAGTTTTGTCCGTTTCATAATTGTAAATCTCCATATTTTCTCTAGTCCGTCTACCGATTTACAGCACGTTAAAGCCGGTCAGCGGATCGCCGTTTGATTCTCCCTTTTGTTTTCAATTTATTATTTGTTTCATTTTGTGTGCCGGTAGTATTTGCAAAGCGGCATCTGAATATCCACAAATTTTTCGAATTGCTCTGTCTCCAAAGGGTTATAGATCAATTCCTTCGCCTCGACATTTTCCAAAACCCATTTGCCGCCATCTATTTTGTACTGCAGCCGTAGTTTCCCGAAAATGCTGATGATGACGGGTTTACCCGGAATTTTTAATTCTCGCCACGAAGCAACAGTAACCGTTACGTCGGCGCTTGAAGCGGTGGCTTTGGTTTCGTCGTTATTGACGGCGAAACATCTTTCCGAATCGCCGGAGAAATCCCACTCCGTGCCGTCCGGTGCCTTCAACTTTTTTAGTGCCGATGTCGGTCGCATAAACCACTTTGTAGATGTTGCCGGATTTGGCAGACACGCGAACCGGCTGGAACCCAAACGGGGTGCGAACAATCACCATGTCGTTCTGCTTAAATTTTGCGTCGTAGGCCGCCGAAGCACTGCTGTTGGTTTCAATCTCGCTCGGCGAAATGGCGAATGCCGCCTGCTCGAACGGCTCCTGCGCGGAAATCGCCGTCGAACCAAGGTGATAAATATTCCAAACGCGCACGTTAAAATCAGAAGTGTTTTCATAATGTTCTCCTCCTTATTTATTTTGATTTTCGTCCCGGCGAAAACCTTGATGATTCTCAATTTGCAGCTTCTCGTTTTTTCTATCTACGTCAATTTCGATTTTCCGATCTTTGGTTCCGAAAGTTCCTTTCTGCTCGTAAAGTTCGAGCGTCAGTTTGCTTTCGTCTTGCTTGACGATGCGATATTTTCCTTCCTGTTTGATCGGCGGATAACCGGTTTGCAGAAATTTTCCGTCGGCAAACGTCCATTCGAGAAACCAAACTCTCGAACGCCCGCTTTTATCTTTGGGAAACTCGCCCACTAATCGCCATTTTCCCTGAATAAATGTTTCGTGATCCTGTGCCGAAATTGTACAAGACGAAAACAGCATAAAAGCCAACGCCGTGATCGACATTAACTTGAGTGACGATAATCTGATCATAAAAATTTCCTTTTTCCTATTTTACATCAGCGGGTAATCCCGATTGGAGTTCTGAAAGTTCCTCTCGATATTCGCCCCATTCTTCCTTCCATTCGCCAGAACGCTTTCCATTTCCTTCACGAATCAGTCGCTCTTCAAAACGTCGAATTATTTCCTGCTTTTCCGGCAGCGGGTCGTCCGCGAAAGAGATCATCTCACCGCTGGCCTTTTCCACCGATAATAAATGTACACCGTCGTGTTTCTGAAAATGCACTATTTCTTCCCAACGGCAGGTCTGCGTTTTACTGCGACTCCGGTATGCGAAACCGTCATCGTAGATCCGTAGTTCGTCATTTCCAGTTAGAAACGCGGACCGCAACATCATCAGAAAAACGAATGCGAGCAAAACCAGTGGCAACGTGCAGATAAAAATTGAGCTGGTATCGGGAGCAAACAAATAACTAGCAACGGTAACCAGCAGAAAAAGTGCCGTTATAAAGAACAGAAATCTCTTCCACCAAATACTTTTTTTGACGTGGTGAACTCCGTGCAATGTGCCCAGAGCGTCAAGAGATTTCAATGATTTGTGGCGTTTATCCTTTGGCATTCTATTGCGGCTAATGAATAAAAGTGTTTCGTTTAATCTCCGAAACCGGGAATAACGGCACCTCCTTGTATAAATTTGTCACTTACATTTTTGTGTGTCTGTCTTGTTTTCGGAACGATATCACCCACAACCTTGTGAAAAATCTCGCCCATCTCAGCGATCAGAGTTCCTACAGCGTTCGCAGGCGGCGGTAGTTTTTCAATGAGTTTTCCGAAACTTTTCATCGCTTTGCCGTAAGCCCGAGCTGCGCCGACCGGATTCGCTCGTGGATCGTAACGCCCGATTTCTCTGATTGCCGATAACAAATCTTTGCCGTCCTGAAAGGTTGCAGCGTAGGAAAGCGGTTTCGAGATTACGCTTCTGGCTTGAGCTATTTTCCCGCGCAGCTCTTCGAGTTTGTGTGCGTAAGGCGAAAACTGCGCCACCGTCTGTGCTTGCTTCAAAGAATAATCCCATTGTTCAAGTTCGGCTTCGAGCATTTCCAGATTCTTCTTCGCTGAGGCGCCAATCGGGCCACAAAATGCGTGTCCCGCCAACTCTTTTTTATGGCACACCAAAGGTGCGACCGTTTCCCAAACTGACATAAAGTTCCTCCTTGTACCGAGCCCGTCGAAAGTAAACTATCCGAGTCCGGCAGTCCTGGTGTATTAAATAAGACTATTTTCCCACCGGACAGCCGACTAATTCTTCCATAACTAAAGCGGAACGGCTCGACGCGTAGGTTCCGCCGCCTGCGTAATCCTGAACAATGTTGACGTAGGTGGCAAAACAATACGGATGGTCGCTTTGCGTGTCGCGAAGGTAGATCAGGCCGTTTTTGTAACGGGCGTTTGGGATGCCGATCGAGTTTTTATCAATCTGCCAAACGTTTTGCATCAGGCCGGTCTTGAAAATTTTGTGACGCGCGGGATTCGGCAAAGCGCGTTTCAGCATTGCGAAATCCGCCGCCGTGCCGAACGGGTATTTATCCATTTTCGGTAAATAAATCGGCAGTTTTTTTGCCAACGCCGCGGCGAGCGGCTCAAGCAGCTTGTCAACGTCCGCTTTGAATTCGACGGCGTTTTTCTCTTTCAGCCATTGGGCACGTTTTTGAGGCGAAACGGCGTAGAGTGCGACAGCCATATCGCTGTTCATCGAGATTTTTGTTGCCGGATCGTAATCATTGACCGATTTTAAAGCCTTGGTGATGTCGTCGCGGTGAGCCATCAGCCAAACACTTTCTTCGGCGCGCATCGATTTCTTTCCTGCGACAACAAGCTGAAAATATTCATTGCGGTTCGTCGCGATTTCTTTGACCAGAGCGGGATTGTATCTGTATTCCGAAAAGGTTTGCGGAAAAGCCTTGACCTCTGGCATTCTGCCTTCAAGCTCCGCGAGCCTGCCCAATCCTCTCTCCAGATTCCTTTTCAAATCGGCAGCGTTTGAGTGGCCGATGTTGAACTGAAACCCGTTGCCCTTGATCGCTTCTTTAGAAAGATTATGTTTAGCGACATAACTTTCGACATATGGTTCTATCGCACTGCGATATTCGTTGACAAGAGACATTAATTGAGGCCAATCGAAATATGGATAGATCGAATTGGCCTTAATATAAAGGACGTTCTGATTCGGCGACGATTGTTCTTTTACTTTATAAACGCCGCCGGATTTCGAAACGATCTTTACCGTTTCTGGCGAACCGCTCCAGATCGCAACCGCCGTTTCGCCCGGTTTAAGATTCGCGTCGTAATCGGCGGGCGCGTTCGGATTTATTTTCACCTCGTCCTCCTGCGCGCGCGCGGCGACGGTGAAAATCAAAGCAATTAAACACAGATTCAGTAAAGTTATGTTCTTCATAATAAAGTAAGTTTCCGGTGACGAGTTTCCAGCCGTTTTGCCGTTCGATGTTTGGAACGGGGTTATGCCTTCAACATTGATTGCGCTCGATTTTCGCGGCGATGTCGATTCTTATTTTCTCGGCAAGTTTTTCAGAAACTCCTCGATGTCTCGGCTCGCAGACTGACGACCGACGGAATTGGCATAGACTCTTTGTTTATCGTCCGGCTCTTTCTCAAACTTTTTCTTGAAAATAACCGCCTGCAGCGAGCGGTCAATCAGCGTCAATTCGCAGTCTTCGACTTCCGCTGGCATTTCGCGCCCGTCGTCAGTTATATAAACGCCTTTTTGCAAAGTCCGGCAATCCACTAGAGCGACGGTTCCGATTTCCTCGGGTGCGGTGGCGTAGATTTCTTCTAGATTACGAAAGGAGGTAGACTGCATATAATAAATTTTGTCTTTTTTGTCTCTGACGTATTTGCCCTTATCTTCCAGCACCTGAAAAACCGCGATTTTTCCTTTGATATACGGCTCGGCGGCAACCTCGACCCGCGTCGGAATTTTCGTCAAATCGCTGACCGCCGCCATCAGTTTCTTTTCAACTTCGGCAAATTTCTCTTGCTCGCTAACGCTTTTTTCAAAATTGACATCGCAGCCCGCCAGCCCAATTGACAATAGAAAAATTGCCGCTAGAGTTTTTATTTTTTTCATCATTTTTCGCCTCAATCTACAAAAAGTAACCAAACTGGCAATTCCCCTTCATTGCCGGCAGCTTGAATCTAATTTAAGGAACATTAAAGCCGGTCAGCGGATTGCCATAAAATGCATCGGTTTTGAACGCTGCCGGATTCCATTTTTCAAGCGTTCCCGTCACCTTGGCGGGAATGACGACGCGGTAATCGTCTAGATAGATCTGTTCGGAAAATGCGTTGCGGGCAATCAACCCTTTCTGGTCAATCGTGAATTTCGCCTCTCGAACCTGATCGCCTTTGTAGAAAATTTTGACGGTGTATTCACCCGGTTTGTCTTTTGTAAAATAACCGTTCGGGCTGTTCAAACGTGCGTCTGTCGAGTTGTCAACCAGAAAATTGTCCCACTCGAAACCATATAAACTGTAAGAGCAAACTTCCCGAGCCTGATAACAGGTTTCGCCGCGTGCGGCATCTTTATTGATGTTGCCGCCTTTGTCGGTCGTGTTTATTTTCTGATTGTTGTAATGCAGTTCGGCTTCAAACTGGTTGCCGTCAAGAACGCCTTTAAACCAAAAGAAAACGCGCGGTCGCGTTCGAAAGTCGTAACTGGTCTGTCCTTTCAAAAACCCGGCGTAAGACTCGGAGCGGAAACATTTGTGATCGCCACCGAATAACCGAAATTGTCGCCCGCCGCGCCGTCGGGTGCGGTAAATTTTTGCTGAAAACCCCACACGCCCGCGCTGTTTCGCAGAAAACATAGACCGAACCTTGATCGGCATTTGCGCCGACATCATCGTGCCAACTACCGACAACTGCCGTGTCGCCCGAAATAGCGACGCGAATGCCGAAATTATCGTCGTTTGCGCCATCTGAAGCGGTCAATTTTGCATGCTGATTGTAAAGTGACTCGTCAGATGCGTCTCTTTGCTGAATTTGACGAACCGATTCCGAAAGCGAACTGTAGTCGCTCTGCGAAATTTGCTCCTGTGCCAGCGCCGTCTGCGTCGTGACGATAATCAAAAACAAAACCGTCAAAAGCAATCCGATATTTTTTATCGATGATTTCATAAACATAAATATTCCTTATTATTTTTTCTTGAAAAGCACTCCGGTGATATTAAAATCGTCGATTTTCAAATGGTTTTGCGCCTTTTCATAACCAAGAACCATCCATCGCCCGATTCGTCAAATTTTCCTACTTTCTAGCCTTGCCCTCTGAGTCCGTCGGTATAACTTTTCGTGACGGGTTTTCTGGCGTCTTTATGAAGGCGCGAAACTCATTCGGTACTCATGGTTTTCCTCGAAGAGTCGTCAATAATCTCAAATTTGGAGATAAGGAATTTCTTTGTAATGCGGAATATTCGTGTTAAATTATTTTTAATCACTTGGCTTAAGTAATGAGTGTAAAATCTTCTCGCGGAATCGTCTTGAGAACTGGCGTAGATTTGTATTAGAAAGTTAATAGAGTCGCATATGTCGCTTGAAGCTAAAGGCCTTTACAATTTTTCGGGTTTCCAGCTGGACACAACGGAAATGACGCTGACGCGCGACGGAAGGTCTATTCAGGTGACACCGAAGGTATATGCGACGCTGTGCGTACTGATAGAAAACGCCGGACGAACGGTGGGAAAGGATGAATTTATGCGGCTGATATGGCCGGATAGTTTTGTTGAGGAAAGTAATCTAACCTTTAATATAGGGATGCTTCGAAAGGCCCTTAGCGACGATGCAAACGATCCGACGTTTATCGAAACCGTCCCGCGTCGCGGATATCGGTTTATTGTAGGTGTGGAAAAAATTGTTCCGAATGGCGACGATCCCGGTTTGAAAAACGGAGCGGCCCATACCTTTGTAAACGGCAAGGCAGATATCGATGCAGCCCATGAATTCGCGCGTGCGTCATACCAAGCCCTTTCGCCGACTTTCCCATTCGCGGCGTTTTCCGTTTTGCTTGTTGCGGGTGCAGTCGCCATGGGCGGCTGGTGGTATTCGAAAAGCGGCGGGACGCGAGACTTTCCGATTTTCGCCGCCACGTTCGCTTCGGAGAAACTTTCGACCAACGGCAAAGTTTTTCACGCAGTTGTTTCGTCCGACGGCAAAAACGTGGTTTATACAAATTTCAGCGGCGATAAGCAGAACGTCTGGTTACGGCAAATTGAAACGGCGAATAACATCGAGATAATTCCGCCTTCGGACGATAGATATGCCGGACTCGCTTTGTCGCCGGACGGTAATTTTCTTTATTTCGTCCGATATCCGAAGGGCAGCGTTACGTCGTCGCTCTATCGCGTTTCGATTTTCGGGGGCGTTCCGGTAAAGCTCCTCGACGCATCGCAGGGCTGGATTAGCGTTTCGCCGGACGGCGCGAAAATTTCTTTCGTCCGCTGTTTTTATGGCCCGGAAGAGTATTGCTCTTTGTGGATTGCGGACGCTCTAGACGGAAAAAACGAAAGAAAAATAGTCGCGCGTCCTAGTCCGCTTCGCATTGCCGACAACGAATTTTCGCCGGACGGAAAAACGATTGCCTTTGCCGTCGGACAGTCGGAAAATAAGTCGAACGAATTCGGTTTAGCCGAGGTCGACGTGGAAAGTGGAGCGGAACGCGAGTTGACGACGCAGAAATTTTTTAATGTCAAGGATCTGACGTGGCTGCCCGATAAAAGCGCCTTGCTAGTGACGGCTTCGAGAAATCCTAATAAAAATTTCCGCATCTGGCGCGTTTCCCCGGCAACGGACGAAGCCGAACCCTTGACGAACGACTCGGAAAATTATTCGAGCTTGAGTTTGGACAAAGCGGCTCGCATCGCCGTTTCGACGCGGATCAAGGATAACTTCGCTTTGTCCGTCTACCAAATGGAAAATCCGGTAGTTAAGCGAACGCTGGCGAACGCCTTACACGCTACCTTCGCACCGAACGGAAAAATCATTTTTTCGTCTGCGATGTCCGGTAACGACGAGATTTGGAGTATGAATGCAGACGGCGGCGGCCAGCGACAACTGACAAATAATAAGGCTGACGATTCAACGCCCGTCGCCTCGTCCGACGGCAAATTTGTTTTCTTTTCGTCAAACCGCACGGGTGCGGCGCACGTTTGGCGAATGAACCAGGATGGCAGTAACCAGACCCAAATTACGCAAATCGAAGGCGGCTTTCCGCTTTGCGTCTCGCCCGACGGCGAATGGATTTATTATCGTTCAGCTCTGCAAAGAACACTGTGGCGGGCTGCGACCAACGCAGTTCAGGAGCAATTGATTTTAGATAGGAAAACTTATTTTTACGCTTTTTCGCCCGACGGTTCGCAAGTTGCTTTTTTTGAAAAACAAGACGATGAGAGAATCATCAAAATTGTTTCTATCGCCGACGGCCAGCCAACCAAAGCGTTTCGTCTGGCAAACGGCAAGGCTTTTCCGGCACTGCTCGTGTGGTCAGCGGACGGAAAAAGTCTGGTCTATCGTTTAGCGGACGGCGAATTTAAAAACAACTCTTTGTGGCGGCAGCCGCTAAACGCGGAAACGCCGGAGAAGATCGTCGATTTGGGCGATGAACTGGTCGAAAGTTTCGCGCTCGCGCCTGACGGAAAAAGTTTCGCCGTCGTGCAGGGCAACTGGCAACACGATGCGGTCTTATTAACGAGCCTAAAATAATCATCACTTTCGGTGCTGACGAAATGGAACGTTTTCTCCGCGTTGGATTTCCGCATTCATATTATGTCTGAAAACTACTGCACACCGCTCGAGATCTGGCAGATCGAGCAGAATTTTGCTGAGATCAATCCGGCGTTGACGGCGGCGGAGGCGATGCATGAGGCTAATCGGTGCTTGTATTGCTATGACGCGCCCTGTATTCAGGCGTGTCCGACGGGCATTGATGTACCTTCGTTTATTAAGAAGATAACGACCGGGAATCTCCACGGTTCGGCTCGCGTGATCTTTGACGCGAATCCGATCGGAGCGAGTTGTGCTCGGGTCTGTCCGGTCGAGGTTCTGTGCGAGGGAGCCTGCGTTGAGAAAACTCTGCTCAAAAAACCGATCGAGATCGGCCGTTTGCAGCGTTACGCGACTGATCACGCGATGGCGAGCGGCCGTGAGATCTTTACGCGAGGCGAGTCGAACGGCAAGTCGGTCGGAATAATCGGTTCCGGTCCGGCGGGGCTTTCGTGTGCGACGTATCTTGCCCGGCTCGGCTATTCCGTGACCGTTTACGAGCGAAAGGCTCAAGCCGGCGGGCTTGATACTTATGGCATGGCGGAGTACAAGATGCCGAAGTCAGTGAGCTTGAGCGAGGTCGAACATATTGCCGCTCTTGGCGTTAAATTCATTCTCAATACTGAGATCGTGCAGGGTGCAACGCCCAAATCCGAGGTGCTTGGTGAACTGAACATGGTCGGTTTCGATCTGCTCAACGAATGGCACGATGCTATTTTTCTCGCGACTGGCCTTGGTGAAACTAATCGATTGAACATTCCCGGCGAGGATCTCGACGGCGTTTGTGATGCTCTCGAATTTATCGAGAAGATCAAGACACGCGACTGGATGAACGTGCCGCTCGGCAAGAACGTTGCAGTGATCGGGGCTGGAAATACGGCGATCGACGCCGTTACGCAGGCCAAGCGGCTTGGTGCCGCAACGGTTACTCTCATTTATCGCCGCACTGAGAAAGACGCTCCGGCATACGAATACGAGATGGAACTTGCACGAAAGGATGGCATTGAATTTCGGTGGCAGACGACGCCTGTGGAGATACTTGGCGCAGATCGCGTCGAAGGCTTACGCATTGCGGATGCTGGCGGCAACCTTAGCGACATTGCTTGCGATCAAGTTATCAAGGCTATAGGCCAGACTAAGATGTCGGCGTTCTTTAATGATATTATTGGCATCGAAACGGACGAAAAAGGGCGAGTTCGAGTTAACGATCAAATGCAATCTTCCAATGCAAAGGTTTTTGCAGGTGGCGACTGCGTAAATGGCGGTGCCGAGGCAGTAGATGCGTCACAGATGGGCAAGCATGCGGCGATAGGTATTCACAGAACTCTGACAGGAGAGAAAGTTGAGTTTGCCGGTGCAGTAATGCGAGATCTGCCACAGGCTTTGGTCGAGCCGATTCCGCATTAGAGAGCGAGAATTTTGAATCAGTTTGCAACTGTAATCTAAAAAAACAAGTACAAATTATGGAAGATCAGAACAACACGGAAGTAGTGGAACGTCCATCGGGATTTGTCGAGAGGGCGTTAGGGGTTGTCGAAAGAGTTGGGAATAAACTGCCTGATCCGGCGGCTCTATTCTTGATATTACTATTCGTTGTCTGGATACTTTCAGCGATACTTTCGACCATGACGTTCGCTGAGATCGATCCGCGAAGCGGCAAAGCTCTTGTCATCAATAACCAGATGACCGGAACTGCGATCGCGACATTCCTGTCGAATATGGTGACCACATTCACCAGCTTTCATCCGCTCGGGGTTGTACTGGTCGCCTTGCTGGGCGTTGGAGTTGCCGAGCACACAGGGTTTATCAATGCCTCGCTCAAAGGCCTTTTAGGCTTTACATCTGTCTCGCTGTTGACGCCGATGATAATCTTCGTCGGGATCCTCAGTCACACTGCGGCGGATGCGGGCTATGTGCTGGTGATCCCTCTTGCCGGCGTAATATTTTACTCGGCCGGGAGGCATCCGCTGGCCGGTATTGCCGCCGCGTTTGCGGGAGTTTCGGGCGGATTTAGTGCGAACTTTATTCCCGCAAGCCTCGATCCGCTCTTGGCGGCCCTTACACAGTCTGGTGCTCAGATAATTGACCCTGGATACGTTGTCAATCCGCTTGCAAACTGGTACTTCACCGCTGCCTCGACGCTTTTGCTTGTGGCCGTCGGGTGGTTTATTACTGACCGGATCATTGAGCCCCGACTGAAAAAGTCGGCAGTGGTCGACGGCGATCCCGACGACATGCCGAAAATGGAAGAGCTCGGGCCCAAAGAAAAGAAAGGGCTCATTGCAGGTTTGATCGCTTTGGTCCTCGGGCTCGTGATCCTAGCGGCTGTTTCGATACCTGAGACCTCGCCGATGCGTTCGCAGGCTGGATTTCGAGTTTCGCAAGCATCCGTCGATAAACTGCGGGCGTCCGGTCTTCCTGACGATGTACTGGCGAAAGCCGCTCCGCTTTTGGGCCAAGAACTATTTGGCAAGACCGCATTCGACAATGCTCTGAAGCAACGACTCGGCGAAGAGAATGCGAAGAAGTTTAGCGAGGTATTCATACAAAATGCCGAACCGGTGACTCCTCAGCTAACGGCATCGTCGGCTCCGTTAATGCTGTCGATCGTGTCGCTTATCTTTTTACTGTTCTTGGTTCCGGGCATCGTTTATGGATATGTTGCGGGAACCATTTCGGGCCACAAAGACATTGTCGAAGGAATGAGCAAGACAATGAGTACGATGGGATATTACATTGTGCTTGCCTTTTTCGCGTCCTTATTCATTGCGGCGTTTGGTCAATCAAATCTCGGAGCACTTATTGCCCTAAAGGGTGCCGGTGCACTGCAGGCTCTAGCTCTTCCGCCGCAGATCACGATCATCGGCATCATAATTCTGACGGCCTTTGTCAACCTGCTGATCGGTTCGGCGTCTGCCAAATGGGCATTGTTAGCCCCGATATTTGTGCCTCTGCTGATGCAACTCGGAATTTCGCCTGAGCTAGCGCAGTCGGCGTACCGAATTGGCGATTCGACAACAAATATCATCACTCCGCTGATGCCATACTTCCCCTTGGTCGTCGTTTTCGCCCAGCGATACGTTAAGAACACAGGCATTGGCACGATGATCTCGCTGATGCTGCCTTACACGATCGGGTTCTTCATCATGTGGGTAGTTTTCCTGATGATCTTTTGGTGGCTGGGCCTTCCGCTTGGCATTCAGGCACCGTACACGTATCCATAAAAAGTCGGTTTAAGTTATGGCTGATCTAACATCAAATTTTGCAGGGATACGGTCTCCCAATCCATTTTGGCTCGCTTCGGCGCCGCCTACTAACATGGGGCCGATGATCGAGCGGGCTTTTGACGCGGGTTGGGGCGGGGCGGTTTGGAAGACTTTGGGTGAGCCTATTACCAATGTTTCTTCACGGCTTGCGGCGCTTGATCAGGGGCCGGTGCGGATGATCGGGCTCAATAATATTGAGCTGATCACGGACCGATCGCTTGAGGTCAATCTCAAGGAGATGGCCGAGTGCAAAAAGAAATATCCGAATAATGCGTTGATCGCGAGCCTGATGGTCGAGTCTAAGAAAGAGGCTTGGCAGGAAATAACCAAGAAAACTCAGGACACGGGTTGCGATGCTTTTGAACTCAATTTCGGCTGTCCGCACGGTATGTCAGAACGCGGAATGGGGGCGGCGATGGGACAGGTGCCGGAATATACCTGCATGGTCACGGAATGGGTCAAGGAAGTTTCGGATATTCCTGTCATCGTCAAACTCACGCCAAACGTAACGCACATCGTTCCTCCTGGACATGCTGCCCAACGCGGTGGAGCCGATGCCGTTTCGTTGATCAATACGATCAATTCAGTGATGGGCGTCGATGTGGACACGATGATACCGTATCCGAACGTCAACGGCATGGCTTCGCATGGCGGATATTGCGGTACGGCGGTTAAGCCGATCGCACTTAACATGGTTTCCGAACTCGCCCGCGACGCCGAATTCAACATTCCGATCTCAGGCATCGGCGGCATCAATACTTGGCGCGACGCTGTCGAATTCATGCTGCTCGGTGCCGGAAACGTTCAGGTCTGTACGGCGGTGATGCATTATGGTTATCGAATTGTCGAAGACATGATCGATGGCCTCAACAATTATCTCGATGAGAAAGGCTTCGCGTCGGTCAACGATATAATCGGCAAATCTGTTCATCGGATGACTGACTGGGGAAATCTGGATCTCAACTACGACGTCAAGGCTCGCGTTAACGAGGAAAAATGCATCCAGTGCAATCTCTGCTACGTCGCCTGCGAAGACGGTGCTCATCAGAGCTTCGAATTTCGCGAGGTCGACGGCAAGCGCTTTCCGTTCGTCATCGAAGAAGAATGCGTTGGCTGCAACCTATGCGCTCTCGTCTGCCCTTCGCCCGGCGCCATCGAAATGGTCCGCGTCGACGCCGGCGGCCCCACCCAAAGCTGGTGTGAGCGAACCGCTGAAAACCAATAGGCGATCAGTCGCGTCTTACTCCGAGTAGCATCAGCTCGATTTGGCGATTCCTATTGAAACTTTATCTACTGGTTCAATCAATGAATGAAGCATCCGCACCCGGAGGAACTTTCCAAAGTCGCGTTCTGATAATTTTTTCAACGCCTCCGTTCACAAAGACAAGGCGATCAGGTGGAAAATTACGGGCTGCGAAATGATCTCTAATTACCTTTTCCATCGCCGCGACTTGAGCTGCGGGGCCATAATTTATGATGTACCCTAGGTGCGTACTATCGTCTTGCAACTGGATCATAAAGACATCTAATCGTCCCTTAACAGCGCCGTCGGACAGCGGACCAAATTCGTCAATTTTTGACGGGATCGGTTCCATTTTGGATTTTTCATTCAGGCTAGGATTCTCAGCTTGGGAATTTGTACCCTTTGTTGAAAAAGTTCCCGAAGGTAACTTCGGAAAGCCCAAGTTGCCTACGTCACTAACGATATTGGACTTTTGTTTTGAACCCTCAGCATTTTGGTCTGTAGTTACCGAACATGGATTTGTGACCTTACCACCTAGTTGTACAACTTTTTTCTCATCGGCTTTGGCGAGATCCGTTTGGCCAAGCAGACAGTAAACCTCGGCACGGTCACGAACAGCAAAATAGTAACCCGGATTGAGTTCCATAACCTTGGAAAAGTCTTTGATGCTTTGTTGGTTATCTCCTACCTTTCGAAACATCCTCCCTCGATTATAATAGCCGTCGTACGGGGTAAGATCGGTTTCGACGGATTTACTAAAATCCGCGATCGCTTTTTTGTATTCTTCTATTGCTCCATAGGCTAAACCACGATTGTGATAATAGGAACTATACGGTCTAAGCTCTATCGCCTTAGTATAGCTGTTGATCGCCTCAGGATGTTTTCCTTGATTGGATTGATATGAGCCGAGTGTAGCCCACTTTTTTGCGGCAAGAAAGTTTTCTTGGGAAACGGGCTTTTCAGGGGGTGGATTTTGTGATGCAGTTTGAACAGTTTGTTTTGAAGAAGTTAAATTCGGCTGATCTATTTTAGAATTTTGATTTGAATTGACCGAATTTTGTTTAACTTCGGCCGTACAGGGATTGCGAATTTTTTGCCAGTCTTTTGCTAAGGCGGAGTTTTCATCCTGTCTGGCTAAAATTATTTTGCCCAGTTTGCAATAAGATTCCGCCCTGTAAACAAAAGGCTCAGGTTCGCTGGATTTAAATTCGATTGATTTTGTAAAATCGTCAATCGCTTTTTGATATTGACCGAGCTTTGCATACATTTCTCCGCGACTTGTATATTTAAGATATGTGTTCACGCCATTTGGTTCTAACTCGATGGATTTTGTATATTCACCAATCGCTTCCAGATACTTATCCAAAAAACCATAAAGCATTCCGCGGCGTGAATAAAAATTTGAATTTTGCGGATCGAGTTTGACTATCTTTGTAACATAATACAAGGCTTGCGAATAATCCTTTTTACTCATACTTTTCGTATAAAGGGTATCTAAAGATTCGATCTTTTCAGCCTTTTCCGCCGCTGACATTTGATTTGAACCGCCGAAAGTTTGATTTGTATTTGTGGAATTATTATTTGCTTGTTTGCATTCAGGCCCTAACGCATTTTGATTTTTTGTACGGAGAATTCTCAGAATATTGTTGAACTGATCCAGCGCAGATGCTCTATCTTTCACCTTCACATCGTATGCGAGCTGTTCCGAAACTCGGGCATCGGCGGGCGGTTTGCTTTCGGATTTCCATAGTTCCTGAGCCGTTTTCATATCCGCTTCGGCTTTAGTTTTGTCAATATAAACATACGCTGAATATGCTCTATACAGATAATAGTCTCCGTTTCTAGGATCGAGTTTGATAGCTTTTGTAAATTCCGCAACGGCATTTTGGTATTGACACTCTTTACTCAAAGCACGCCCACGTTGATAAAATTCCTCGGCGGCTTTTAAATCGGTATTTGCAGAATTTGAATTGCCCGAATTTTGATTCGAGCTATTTGTTACATTGCTGTTCCACGAAGTTCCGGGTAATGGTATATCGTTTGGATAGATTGGCTTAGGTTTTTCTCCTCTATTAAATTGATAATCTTGGACGATGTACTTGCCGAGTTGCTTAAATGCTCTCTTCGTGCTGAATTCAAATTTATTAAGAACGCTCATAAGATTTCTCGAGTCGGTTTTAATACTTAGAAAAGCTGAATGTGCAGCATAAACATCAAGTTTTTCTAACTTGCTAATTTCAACAAA